>DWYZ01000114.1 GCA_019118425.1 Candidatus Blautia faecavium
GCTAGAAAGCAAAAATATAAAGTATCTCATACTTTTGAAGTTACTCTCTGGGAAATTTGGCAGGTCCTTGAACGGGAAAGCGGAATTCCCGCAGAAAAAGGAATACAGACAGAACTTGCCTGGGAAAAAAGAGCCTGCTTTGCCAATCCCTACATGCTTCAGGTAGTCCGTACTTTACAAAGCTATGGAAAAAAGATCATTTTAACTTCTGATATGTATCTAGACAAAAAGCAGATTTTAAACCTTCTGGAAATCTGCGGTTACAACGGACTGAAGGACTGCTTTGTTTCCTGTGACTACGGAGTCTCTAAAGGAAACGGCATGCTGTATGAACGTATTTTAGACACTTATGGGAAGAACCTTCGGTATGTTCATGTGGGAGACAATCTGGAAGCGGATTTTCAGCAGGCACAGGAACATTCCATAAAAGGAATTTATTATAAAAATGTGAATACACTGGGAAATGCTTACCGTTCCATGGATATGTCCTTATTGACAGGAAGTATATACAGAGGTCTTGTCAATTCTCATCTCCACAGCGGATGGAAGGTGTATACCAGAGAGTATGAATACGGGTATGTGTATGGAGGGCTTTTTGTCACAGGGTACTGCCGGTTTATACACGAATATGTAAAAAAAAATCAAATTGAGAAGGTATTGTTTTTATCCAGGGATGGGTACCTGCTGCGAAAGGCTTATCTTATGCTGTACCCAAAAGAGGAAGAAAATACCGCTTACGTTCTCTGGTCCAGAAGCGCGGCTTTAAAGATAACAGCAGGAAAATTCCGTTATGAATATTTTCGGAGATTTCTCTTCCATAAAGCGGGTCAGGGCTTTTCTATCCGTCAGGTCCTAAAGGAAATGGATCTTTTTCATTTGGAAGAAGATCTCTGCAGAAAAAAGAAAGTACGGCTGGAAGAGAAATTAACGTATAGAAACGCGGTTCTTGTCAAAGAATATTTAACAGACAACTGGAGTGAAGTTCTGCAGGCTTACCAGGAACAGATCCATGCCGGAGGAATCTATTTTCGATCCATCCTTTCCGGCTGTAAAAGCGCTGCGGCTGTAGATATCGGCTGGGTGGGAAGCGGGGCTGTCATGCTGGATCATGCAGTAAACAGCCTGTGGAACCTTTCTTGTCCAGTAACAGGAATCCTGGCAGGCACAAACAGCCGGCACTGCTTTGAAGCAGATGCAGGCGAGGGTTTCCTTTTTCAGGGAAAACTGGTAAGTTACCTTTATTCTCAGGGAAAAAACAGAGATATCTGGAAATATCACGATCCTTCCAAGGGGCATAATCTTTATTGGGAACTTCTTCTTGGAGCACCGAAAGGAGGCCTGCGGGGATTTCATCTCAAAGAGGACGGAAGCTGCCGGCCGGAAGTAAAAAATATTTCGCTGGATGTCCGGTATATCCGGGAAATCCACAAAGGAGCTCTGGATTTCGTCCGTCAGATATTAGAAACGGAAGAAAGACTTGGCATGCAGATCCCTATCAGCGGAAGGGATGCCTACAGCCCTATGATCAGTGCCCTTAGCAGGCGAAATGCAAAGGAGATGGAGGTATTTCAGGAGCTTTTAGACGATGCTTTCGTAAATTAAAACATCTGTTGTGACGGACGCATACCAGAAGGGAGGCATAAGAAATGGTTTTATACCATGCCGTCAGCTCTTATCAGCTTTTAGAAGTAATGCTGCACAGAGAGATTTATCATAAAAAGGAAAAAGCCATACTGATCCTGCCGGATTTTATCATTGAAAAATATCCTCAGTATAAAAAACTGGAAGAGGATGGATTTTTCACCCAGGTCTGTCTATTTCCTTATATGAAGATTCCCCATAAAGATGAGAAGAAGATAACAGAACTTACAGCGCGGGCTTATGACAGTGCTGTTCCATGGAAGCTTGACTGTTTTCGAATCTTATATGTAGCGGGAGCCCACTTTTATTTTTCCCTTCTGCTGATCAAAGAAAAAATACCGTTTGTCTTTTTTGAGGATGCTGCCGGGATGCTGAGCCGCCCGGAAAAGCTGAGAGACAATTTAAAAAAGCGCTATCCTCTTCACAGTTTCCTGGCGGAAAAATACGGCCTTTTTTCAGGGACGAATCCCTATATTTCTTCGATTATCTGCCTGAAAAGAGCGCAGATGATAAAAAACTTTCCGAAACCTTGTATAGATTTTTCAGTAGAAGATGCCCTGTTGGAAATACCCTCTGCCACGCGAAAAAAGATCATCCGTTTTTTTCTGAAAAGACGGATCTGGACTTTTGCAGATACTATATTATTGACACAGAATTTTGCGAATCTGGGAGAAATGACTATGGAAGAACAGACGAAATTATATAAAAATATGGAAGCCAACATGCTTAAGGAACATAGGCTAGTCATTAAAAAACACCCGGACGATATGCTGGATTATCAGGGGATTTTTCCAAAGGCAAAAGTTATCCGTCAGGTCTTTCCATCGGAACTTCTGCCTTATGTCTTCTGGAAGAGACCAGAAATCATATGCACTGTCACTTCCACAGGCTGTGAAAATCTTGGAAGGCATTTTACCGTGGTAGTAGCCGGAGACAGGATCCTTCCAGGATACAAATATAAAACCGGGAGGAAGGAATATGTTTGACGCTCCAGTTCTGTTTCTTGTAAATTCCGTATATCAGCTTTTTACAGCGCTGCATCTAAAAAATTCTATCCTTAAGGAAGAGAAGGCAGATATTTTGCTTACAGATGTGACGGAAAAGCTTCGGGAATATCAGGAACGGATTAAGGATACCGGGATTTTTCAGCGTGTCCTTTTTGCCAGGACCAAAGATCTGAACAGAAAATATGCTGTTGGAAAACAAGAGGAAATTTCAGAAGGTTTTGACCAAAGAGAGAGTATTTTCCGCTGGATATTAAGCGATGAGCTGGGAGAGTACCGGGAAATATATTTCTCGAATTTTGATACCTTTACCAGGATGCTTGCCAGCAGATATTATGAATCTTCCTGCTCTTTTATTTGTTATGAGGACGGTTTTTCCACCTATGTGATCGATTTCTTAAAAGAGGGCAGAGCTCCTGTGAACAGTCATCCCCAGGGAAAACTTTTGGGAGAAAAACTGCAGAAGGTGCTTCTTTATGAACCGAGGCTTGCCATGAGAGGTGACCGTTTTCCCAATTATCCTCTTCCTAAAGTCAAGTTCGGAGATTCCCGGCTTTTGGAACTGCTGAATTATGTGTTTGCTTATAAAAGGCCGGAACGGGTCACGGATTTTATTTTTTTGGAACAATCCTTTCGTGCGGAGGGAATGAAATGCAATGATCTTGCACTTATGAAAGCATGCCGGGATGCAGTCTTTCCCCAAAGCTTTTCCGTAAAACCTCATCCCAGGAATCCTCAGAATCTGCCTTTTCTTCAAGGACTTACGGGAAAATATACCTGTGACGCTCCCTGGGAACTGTTTTTGCTTAATGAAGGGCCTGGGGATCTTAATATCATAACGGTATGTTCCAATGCTGCCCTGACGGGAAGGATCATGTTTGGAATGGATATCCCCACAGTCATGCTGTATCCCCTTTTTGAGGGAAAGGTGCTGTGGAAGGAGGACGACATACTAAAACGATATCTGCTCAAGTTTGAAAAAGAATTTGCAGGAGAAAATTATTACACACCCAAGACCATTTATGAACTTCGCAATATTCTCAAATATTTAGGAGGACAATATGAATGATAAGATACGCCCCAACGGGCAGTCATCCGCCTCTTTGACGGCGGCGGATCGGATAAAGGTTTCCGTGATCATTCCTGTTTATCAGGTGGAAAATTATCTGGAACGTGCCATTGATTCAGTACTGGCCTCCACATTAAAAGAGCTGGAGATCATACTTGTGGATGACGGAAGCCCGGATGACTCCGGAAGGATCTGCGATTCCTATAAAAAAGCATATCCCGCGCAGATCAAGGTACTGCACAAGGAA
>DWYZ01000115.1 GCA_019118425.1 Candidatus Blautia faecavium
GAGTAAGATATGTAGAAAGCAACGTCGTATTCGAAAGCAGACAGATATGGGAAAGATTGTTTTCTATGCTGCTGTCCCACCTGCTCCAGCGCTACGGTGCGGAGGAAATGTCCCAGTGGAAGATTGAGACAGGACAATATCGTTATTATCGGTCTGAACTTGATAATGAGTCTTATTATTTTGAAATGTTTGACTTTGTCTATGAAACTGCCCATTCTATGATTCCGGGGATAGAGGTAGGAGGAAGCATCGCCGCTGAAAATTTTTCCATTAATGAGAAGACAGAAATTTTTCTAAATCACTGGAATTCCAGAAAATGGAAACCAGATTTTTTGTCAATGATAGTTTATGCCTATGAAACGGAAAAGGAAAATAAAGAAAAATACGCAGAACGGAGTAAAGATAAGGACAGAATCCAGCATATGGCAGAACAGCTCAGAGAAAAGATCGTATGGGCAGGCTTCGATTCCAGCTCCCTGATTCTATCGGAATGGAACATCACTATTTCAGAACGCAATCTTATCAATCTGACTGCCTTTAAAAGCGCATATATGCTGAATTCCATTTTCGGACTTTATAAAAAAGTAAGGATGATGGGGTATTTCATGGCAAGCGATCAGAATTCGGAGCACTATGACTCTTCAGACTTTTTATTCGGCGGAAACGGACTGGTCACCAAGGACGGTATTTTCAAGCCATCTGCTTTTGCGTTTTTGTTTTTAAACCGGATGTATCCTCAGATGCTCGCCTGCCAAGAAGAATATATGGTTACAACAAACGGAAAAAATAAGTACAGAATCCTATGTCACAATCTTGTTATGCCCAACTACAGATATTACATGACAGCAGAAGATAAACTGGATGTGAGAAAAATCCATGATTATTTCGATGAAACGCCTCCTGTCTGGAAAAAAATCCAGCTTCAGGGAGCAGCTCACGGGAAATACAGGATCCACATCCAAAGAGTAAACCCGGTTTTTGGAAGTATTCTGTACGCCTGGAAAGAATTCGGATATATCCGCAGTATGGCCAAGGAAGATATAGAATATTTAAAGAAAACTGTAGTCCCTAAGATGGAACTTCTGGAAATCGAAGCAGAGAATGCCTCCCTTGAATTCAGCATCTGCCTTGAGGCAAATGAAATGACATTATTATCCATTGAACATATGGGATAAAAAACAGAAATAAATCCTGCTGATTTTTGATATTTATAACAAAACATATCCCGATGTGTCAAGAAAATACAGAAAATATATATAATCCGAAGAGGCAGATAGAGTCCAAAACTGATATCCTCTAATTACAAACAAAAACTCATCAAAAATGTAAGGGAGGAACAAGAATGAAAGTAAGTAAAATAGCAGCAGCCGGACTTACAGCAGCAATGTTGGTATCTGTCCCTGTATACGCAGAAGAAACAACTGGGACTGCGTACAGCGTAAACGCAGATGAAAACAATACTGTGGAGACAGACGAAACCCTGCAGATTGCGTTGGCATCCGAGCCGTCTACACTGTGGCAGGGAGCGACTGGAAAAACAGAAAACGAAGCGTCTATTATCGAAGGGGCAATGTGGGATACCCTGCTCGCCCAGGACAAGGAAACAGGCGAGCTGCTTCCCAATCTGGCAACAGAATGGGAATGGGTAGATGAAACCCATTGCCGTTTCACACTGAGGGATGATGTTACCATGTCCGACGGTACACCGCTGGTAGCAGACGACGTGGTATACACTATCAGCCTTTTTGCAGAGAGAAGTGCAAATACAGACTATGGACGTTATTTTGATGCAGAAACTACAGAAGCAGAAGACGAACATACTGTCACGATCGGATTTACCACAAAAGCGCCGGATCTGCTGACCATGTTAAGCTGGACTCCTATGGGAATTGTCAGTGAAGAAGAGGTAGAAGCCCTCGGCGGTCCGGAACAGGCGGAGAAAAATCCAGCCATGGGATGCGGGAAATATATATTTAAAGAATGGCAGAGCGGACAGTCTGTGATACTAGAAAGAAATGAAAATTACTGGAACCCTGACTGGACAGGTTATTTTAAAGAGATACGTTTTACATTTACGAACGATGGTTCTTCCAGGGCTATGGCAGTAGAAGCAGGAGATATCGATGTGGCCTTCGGGCTTCCCATTAACCAGGCGGCAACCTATGTGGAAAATCCGTCATTAAAGACTTATCTTTATAATTTTGGACAGGTTACCCATCTTTTCTTTAACATGGGGGATGACTCCAGACCTACGAAAGATGCAAAAGTGAGGGAAGCTATTGATCTTGCTCTGGATTACGATTCTGTTGCCATGGTGGGCACAGCCGGATATGCGGAGCCATCTCTTGGGTATTTTGATTCTTCAAGCCAATACTACAACGAAACCTATACCTCAGAAGAACGTGCGGTAGATCTTGAACGTGCGAAAGAACTTCTGGCAGAGGCCGGTTACGAAAACGGACTGGAGCTTGAAACTATTGCTCTTCAAAATGAAGTTAATGTGTATACTGCCATTCAGGGCAGTCTTGCACAGGCAGGCATCAGCCTGACTATCAATACGGTGGACACTGCGCAGTATGTACAGGAAGCCTTTGCAGGAGGATACGATATCATTATGGTCGGGGAGTATACGGCTGCAAGATTTCCTACCTTATTTACCTTCTTCCAGAAAGAACCTATTGAAGCTGGCACAGTTATCGGCGGCGATAAATATACGACAGACGAACTGGACGCAGCTATCCAGGACGCTATTCAGGAAGAGGATACAGAAACTGCAAAGGAAAAGCTTGGCGCTATTGAGCAGACCTTTAAAGAGGAAACCCTGGTTGTAAATCTTTATCCTCAGATGGAATCCATAATAACAGGAAGTGATATAAAAGGGGTTTCTACAAGGGAACGAAATTATATTGATGTGACAACTTTATACAAATAAAAGGAGTAAGAAATGAATAAAATTAAAATTGGTGTGATCGGATGCGGCGGAATTGCCAATCAAAAGCATTTTCCTGCCATGAAAAAAAACAGTGATCTTTGTGAGATCGTGGCCTTTTGTGATATTATTAAAGAACGGGCAGATAAAGCCTGCAAGGAATATGGAACAGACCATGCAAAGTCATATGAAAATTATCATGATCTCCTTTCTGATCCGGAAGTGGAAGTGGTACATATTTGTACGCCCAATGTTTCTCACAGTAAAATTACAGTAGAGGCCTTTGAGGCTAAAAAACATGTTTACGTAGAAAAACCCATGTCCCATAATACAGAAGAGGCCGAAAGAATGGTGCAGGCATGGAAAAAATCCGGAATGCAGTTTACCGTCGGTTATCAAAATCGTTTCCGCCCGGAGGTCATGAATCTGAAAAAGGCCTGCGAGGCTGGAGATTTAGGCGAAATCTATTATGCAAAGGCACATGCGGTACGAAGAAAAGCGGTGCCTACATGGGGAGTATTCCCAAATAAGGCTCTTCAGGGAGGCGGGCCGCTGATCGATATTGGTACCCATGCACTGGATATTACCTTATGGTGTATGAACAATTATGATGTAGATACTGTCAGCGGACAGGTTTTCTATAAACTTGGCAGACTGCACGGAGCAGAAGAAGGAAATCTTTTCGGTCCATGGGATCCGGATACTTATGAGGTAGAGGATTCCGCCATGGGATTTATCAAAATGAAAGACGGCGCCCTTATAAATCTGGAAGCGTCCTGGGCACTTAACATCCTGGACTCCAGGGAAGCATCCACAACTCTCTGCGGAACACTCGCCGGCGCCGAGATCCATTCAGGCATGAGTTACCCGCAAAATGAGCTGATCTACAATCGGGCAAGAGGAGGGCAATTGATGCAGGAATCCATTTCTCCTTCGGGCCAGATCGCTTACTTCGAAGGCGGCGGAGGCGGAGAAGAAGGAACCGCAGACTGCCGCCAGTGGCTGGAAGCCATCCGCAAAGGAACGCAGCCCCTTGTTAAACCTCAGGAAGCACTGGTAGTCACTAGAATCCTTGATACCATTTATAAGTCCGCAGAATTAAATACAGAAATCCGATTCTAGACACACTACCCCCTTCCATCCTGCCAACGCACAGCCAAGAGGAAGTGTGACTCGGTCTGGCCGGCCTTGCGAGGCTTGGAGGATTTCTTCTGCGCCGCTTCAGCCGCAGAGCATCTGTCTGAGCACCGCGAGTTATGCGGCGCGGCTGATAATCAGCGAGCGCAGAAGAAATCCCCAAACG
>DWYZ01000116.1 GCA_019118425.1 Candidatus Blautia faecavium
TAATAATAAAAAATCAACTAATTTAATTCGAGAAACATCGAAGAAATCCGAACAGATTATGACAAGATGTACGATCTGCTATTCTCATTAAGACGGATTAACCATCATGTTATAAAGCAATCTGGGCGAAAACCCAGGGGCTTGCCCCGAGGTACAGTCAGTAATGCCATAAAAACGAAAGGAGAAAAATAACATGAGATCTAAGAAAGCTATGTGTCGCAAGGCAGTGGTATACCAGGGGAGACAACGCAGCTTACAATCACTTGCTAAATGATCTGGCAGATGGCAAAGAGAACATTACCACAGATGACATTGCAGAGATTGCTCTGGATCTTATGGAACATAGCAATACGGACCAGGAACTGACAAGCATCTGCTTCGATGTGGCAAGAATCGCAGTTTCCTTTTTTGTGGAGGTGTAGATTTTGATGACTTATTATTTTACATTTGGGAGCAGCAGGAGCTTTCCGTATCAAAATACCTAGTTATAATGGCTGCTGATTTCGGGGATGCAGTCAGGACATTTAGATGGGCTTTTCCTACGCCGTAAGAGGCTTAGGGAGGGCCTGCTTTTTTCTGGTTCTATTATTGTCTCGATCTTTTTTTCATATTGATATTGAGTGTGTACCAAAACGAAAGGAGAACGATATGAGTAGAATATTGGGAAAAGACAAAAGGGATGTAAAGCCCGAAAAAGGCCTGATCAAACTCAAGCCACATAACATCAAGCCTTATAGGAATCTGCAAGAGAAGATGGCTTCATCCGACCGATGTGTACTGGTCAGCGCCACGGGGACAGGGAAGACCTATCTCGCCGGCAAATACGCAGAGGATTCTGGATGGACGGAACCTGGCGATGTCCTCGTTCTGGTCCCTAAGAACGCCGCAAAGCTTGCCTGGAAAAAGGTACTCCCGCAGTCGGATATTATGACATATCAGAGGCTTCTGTTAAAACAGCCTGCCTTGGAGGGGTATAAACTTGTCATCTGCGATGAGACACACCACCTCGGCGCTGTGGAATGGGGGAAAGTATTCCGGGCCTTGACAGACGGTTACAGTGGGAAAATACTTGGGCTGACCGCAACGCCTGTCCGTTACCTGGACAATGGGAGAAATATTGCTGAAGAATATTTCCACGGCAACCTGGTCACCGGCGTTCAGCTCCCCCAGGCAATCGATAAAGGTATCCTGCCTTCCTTCGATTATATTACGGCGCTGTATGATGTGCCAAAGTGGAAAAGGAAGCCAAACCCCTATACAGAAAAACTGTATTCCAGCTTCGACTTGATGGCGAATGAGTATTCCTGCAGGAATATCCTGAAAAAGCACCTTACAGACGGGAAGTATCATAAGATAGTTGTATTCACGGATTCGATATACTCCATCCATGATGCTATTGGATTATGTTCCGCTATCTTTCCGGATGCGAAACACCTTACCGCCCATTCAAAATTAGGGAAGAAAATGAACCTGTCGGTTTACCAGATGTTTGAGGAGGATGAAGGGAATGTTTTCCTTTACGTGGTTGACATTCTTAATGAGGGTATCCACCTGAAAGGAATTGACACAGAAATCATGTTCCGGAAGACCAGATCCCCGGCAGTATACCTCCAGCAATTGGGACGTGCCTTGGATGCGGGGAACAAAACATCAAGGGTACGGATCTTTGATTTTGTTGCAAACCATATGAACCTTCGGCAATACAACTACATGCAGGATGGCTCAATACGCTGGCTTTCTGACCAAATACGTTCAGCGGACCGGCAAGTCATCCAGTACGACTATGCACTTGAGCAGCTTGAACTGGCTGACAAGATCAGACTGCTGGAAAGCGGGAGCTGGACAGAAACAGAAGACTCCCTGTTGCGACAATATTATGATAACGGGAACGGGATCGAAAAGCTTTTGGAATTTCTTCCGGGACGGAGCAGGCAGGCGATCGTAAGACGGGCAGGACGTATAGGGATATGTGCCCAGAGAAAGTACCTGGTAAGCGAGGCGTTAAGGAATGATATCCAAAAGCACTACAGCCTGAAAAATGGATGGGACATCCTGACGGAAAAATACCCGGACCTGACCAAGGCTCAGATCACAAACATCGCCAACCGCTTGGGCTTGACGATCCGTGAAGCCAGGGACAAATGGACGGAAGAAGAAGACTCCATACTCAGGGAGAACCAGGGAATGCCGATCCAGAACCTTATGGAGCTCATTCCGAGGCGCAGTAAAGCGAGCATTACAGGCCGTAAGCATTCCCTTGGGATCAGGAGCATCCGGAAACGCCATAAATGGACGGAAGAGGAACTCACCACCCTACGGGAGCACCGGGAACTATCCTGTAAGGAGATCATCAGCCAGTACCTGCCGGGTCTGACCGTATCCATGGTCGATCGGAAGAGGAAGGAGATGGGTTACAGCAGCCAGCAGGCCTGGCCGGAAGAAAAGGTGACGATATTTAAAGCTGCATTCGAATCTGGGGGAAGGAATGCCGTGAAACGTCTTCCGGAATTTGCAAGAATGAGCGATTCTGCGATTTCCGGGGCAGCCTACAGGTGTAACTGCAAGTACAGCGGGCGGCCGACTACATGGACGGAAGAAGAAAAGGAGCTGTGCAGACAGTGGCTGCGTATCCCATTAGGTGAGCGTCCAACCATACGGTCCTTAACCGATAAGATCCCGGCACATTCCTACAATGGGATCAGAGATATGGTTAAAAGACTGGAAAGGCAGGAAAACTAAATTTCCCATACATTCTTATAGCCGGAGAACACCCGGCTTTTTTTCTCACCTTATTTGTCTCTGTGGATCCATTTTTTACGACAAAAACCAACTAAAAATCTGATTGTCCGCTAAAACACTGTATCTATCAGCATTTTCAAGGGTTGAAATACTTCAAATTACTACGATTTTACTACCATTGAATGAGCCTTGATACGTTAGAAATCCCAGATT
>DWYZ01000117.1 GCA_019118425.1 Candidatus Blautia faecavium
TTAATATATATTGAGGATAGAATTTGTTAAATGAAATCAATCAGATTGAGTATCTTTGATCATAGTAAGATTGAAAAGATAGATTTACAATGATAATAAAAACCAAAGAAAATTTGCCGAATATCTTAAAAATGGTCAATGAAACGGCTTATATCAGGTTATTGCTGTAGATAGAGGATAGATTTATAATCATTTATATATAAAGCATTGAGGTCGTGATCCTACAAATCTGGTTTAACAAAAAAAGGAGACGATGAAGCACGAAAGTAAACTTTCACATCTGCCGTTATCGACGCAATAAGTGCGTCAGAAGGAGGAAAAAATGATAACAAAAAATCAGCTGAAAAAACCTGACAAACAATATCGTCCAGAAGTACGCTGGTGGCTGGCGGAAGGTTTCCACACAGACGAAACCCTGAAAAAAGAAATCCAGGATCTGGATGAAACCGGTTTTGGAGCCATTGAGTTTCTGGCAATGGACGAGCCGGGCTGTGATCCTGCCCTTTATGGCTGGGGCGCGGAAGAATGGGTCCATGATTCTCATATTGTGGTAGAGGAGACGACGAAGCGGAATATGGGGGTCAGTATGACCAGCGGCACGAACTGGGCCAACGCAAACCTTATCAATATTACGCCGGACGACAAGGCAGCCTCAAAAGAACTGGATTATACAGTGGTAACCGTAAAACCAGGGGAAACCTGGGAAGGTAAACCAGTAGAATGCAGTCTTACTGTACCTCATGTGACAAGACAGGAGCTGGAGGCAGCAGTGGCTATCCGTTATATAGGAGAAAGAAACGGAAAGATTTATCTTGACAAGGACAGCTCCCTTGTCCTTACGGATCAGGTAAAAGACGGATTTCTCACCTGGACGGCTCCGGAAGACGGAGAGTATTTTCTCTTCTTTTTTTGGATCCATGGAACCGGACAGACTGCGGAGCCATCGGTAAGCACCTCTTACACAGTTAATTACATCGATCGTTATGGAATAGAAGCTTTTATAGATTACTGGGAAAGTACAGTGCTGACTCATGAGCTTAAGAAGAATATGGAAGAAAACGGGCGGGGAATGATGTATATGGATTCCCTGGAGCTTGGGACCTTCGGAAAAGGCGGTCAGTTCTGGGGATATCATTTCCTGGAGGAGTTTAAGAAGAGGCGGGGATATGACCTTACTCCATACCTTCCCTTTGTTTTAAAAGAAGCCGGGATGATGCAGAAAGTATACCGCTATTTTTACCACTGCGAAGATGAGATATTTACAGAAAAGCTGTTAAATGATCTGTACCAGACCATGACCGATCTGTATATGGACAATATGCTAAAGCCTATGCAGGAATGGCTGCATTCCCATAACATGGCCCTTAGGGCGGAGATTTCTTATGGCCTTCCTTTTGAGATTTCTCAGCCTGGGAAATACGTGGATGGCATTGAGACAGAATCCCTGGAATTCGCGTCGCAGCTGGAATCTTACCGGAATCTGGCGGGGCCGGCGCATATTTACGGGCGTATTTATTCCAGCGAAACGGGAGCGACCCTTCTGAATTATATGATGGGGCTGGATTTTTATACGCAGATCATTTATATGCAGTTTGCCGCAGGCGTTTCTAAGACAGTGCTTCACGGCTATTCCAGCATTGCTGGCTCTGAGGATTCTACCTATTGGCCTGGACATGAAGGTATGTGGCCGGTGTTTTCGGAACGGTTCGGCTCTAGGCAGCCTTCTTATCAACATTATAAGGACTGGACGGCTATGCTGGCCAGATACCAGATGCTTCTTCGTCAAGGCAGACCGCGCATGGATCTTGGAATCCTGCGCTTGGACTATAATTTCAATAACCTGATCTTCCATGAAATCTCAGGCGATGAGGAAGCGGCTTATGAATCTCAAATGGTAAGAGGAAATCAGGGCATTTACTGGGAAGACATGGAGCTTCAGAATAGAGGCTATACCTGGGACTACTTTGCACCGCAGATTTTGGAGGAGGATTTTGTGGACTATAAAGACGGCGTGCTTCTTCCAGAAGGACCTGGGTATCAGGCGCTGCTTATTTATCAGGAGGCACTGCCGGTTTCCTCGGCAGAAAAACTTCTGGCCCTTGCGAAAAAGGGACTTCCGATTCTTTTCGTCAACGGAGTCCATGAAACGCTTCGCCCGGGCGGAATCGGAAAAACCTATAAAAAAGCGGCAAGCATGACGCCATTCCATGACGGAGAGGATGAAAAGCTAAGAAAGATCGTAGAGGAGATGAAGGCTCTGCCCAATGTTATGGAAATCGACCAGCAGAAAGATACCTGTTCTGTTTTAGCCAAAGCGGGAATTCTTCCGAGAGCAGCCTTTGCAGAGAGCAATAAAAACATTCTGACCCATATGAGAGAGACGGAAGGAGAAACTTATCTCTTTGTCTATAATATGCAGTACGGAGAAAAGGAGGATTTTGCCTTTACCTTGAAAATCCGCGGAACCGGAAAGCCCTGCCGGATCGACTGCTGGAACGGAGAAATCCAGGAGATCGGCTGTTATGGACAAGAAGAGGGCAGAACTGTGTTTGATCTTTGTCTTGCTCCTGGCGAGGCGGCCATGCTCATGCTGGATACCAATGCCAAGGAGGAAATCCACGCTGTGAAAACGAATGTGGACCGCCTTGTGATAAGAAACGGAAAATTTGTGGCTGAGGTGAGCAAAAGCGGCGAATATGAAATAGAGTTTTCCAATGGTTTAAGGAAAACCTTCCAGGCGGACGCGCCGAAGGACATAGAGCTTCCTGTATGGTCTTTAGAGATAGAAGACTGGAATGAAGGAGAAAAGAAGACGATAATAGAAGACAGAGGGCTGGGCATCGTCACTAGGGAAGTTTATTATGAGACAAAGAAAACTCCGTTGGAGATAGGAGAGACTTTGCTGAAACCGTGGAAAGAAATGGAAAAGGCAGGGCCGCAGGTCTCCGGAGTAGGGTATTACCGGACTAAGGTGACTTTGGATGTATGGGATGAAAGCCAGGGAGCCATTTTAAAAATCGGTAGCACGAACGGCCATTCAGCGGCTGTATATGTAAATGGAGAAAAAGCAAAGGCTTTTGATTTCGACGCTCTTGCTGTGGATATCAGTGACCTTCTGCGCAGCGGAGAGAATACCATTTGTGTGGAGGTGGCCAGCAGTCTGAACAACCGTCTGATGGCAAGAGGGTACTATGAGCAAGGAAGGGAATTTTCCAAACAGCTGTCAGATAATGCAAACAATGCAGTAGACGGAAGCGCGGAGAACCGGGAAGAGGACAACAGGAGCGATATTTTCGATATCCATCCTGTGGTAAGAGACTATGGAATGACAGGAGAGGCGAAGCTGATTCGTTACATCCGGAAAGAAATTTAACCGGAAGTTCTCTGTTTCATACTGTATAAATGAAAAAGGGGATGCCGTATGAGAAAGTAAATTCTCATGCGGCGTTCCCTTTTTGACGAATGTAAGATGGATTCTTCGCAGTTGTAAACCGGATTCGTGTTTCGGAAGGGTGAGTTCGAAGATAGATTATTTAAAGTCAATAAGTTTGATTTTCTAAAGTCATGGTCACATTTTCCTGCATTTTATATAATAGTTCCAGCAAAGAAAGGAGCGGATATGTAAAATGGATACGCAGAGAAAAACAGGGC
>DWYZ01000118.1 GCA_019118425.1 Candidatus Blautia faecavium
AGAATGGAGAGCTGTGGAAGGAAGCCGGTATTTTCAATCTCCGTTTTTATATAAGGAAAACGGCTTTAAGAAAAAAGAACATGCCCAGGAGCTGATTGGTTTCTTAAGCCAAAAACAGCCCCTAACCTGTACAGTGGAAAAAATCGAGAGGAAAAAGGAAAATAAAAATCCGCCCCTTCTTTTTAACCTGGCGGAACTTCAGAATGTCTGTTCCAAGCTGTTTAAGATCAGTCCGGATGAGACCCTGCGCATTACACAGGAATTGTATGAGAAAAAACTGGTCACATATCCCAGAACAGACGCCCGTGTACTTTCCAGCGCAGTGGCAAAGGAGATTTATAAGAACATCCACGGACTCTTAAAATATCCCCAGGCTTTGGAGGAAGCGAAAGAAGTCCTTGAGATGGGAAGCTATAAGACCATAGGGAAAACCCGTTATGTCAATGACAAGCAGATTACGGATCACTATGCCATCATTCCCACCGGCCAGGGGCTGAATGTTCTGGGAAGTCTTTCCCAGACTGCCCAGAGAGTATATGAGACCATTGTACGCCGATTTTTATGTATCTTTTATCCTCCGGCAGTGTACCAGAAAGTGAATCTGGTTACAAAAATGGAAGGAGAATCCTTTTTCTCTTCTTTTAAGGTTTTAAAAGAGGAAGGATATTTAAAAATTGCCGCCAATTCCTTTGCCAGAAAGAAGGCAGGGGAGAGCAGTAAAGAAGAAAGCGGCGAAAAAGGCGCAGAAGAAGAGGTTTCCTGTGACGAGGTTTTGCTTGCGGCATTGCAGAGGCTGAAAAAGAATGATATACTTTCCGTAAAGGAGCTTGGCATCAAAGAAGGAGAGACTTCTCCGCCGAAGCGCTACAATTCCGGTTCCATGATCCTGGCAATGGAAAATGCCGGGCAGCTTATTGAAGACGAAGAGCTGCGGGCTCAGATAAAAGGAAGCGGGATCGGGACCAGCGCCACAAGGGCAGAGATTTTAAAAAAACTGTTCCATATTAAATATCTCTCCTTAAATAAAAAGACCCAGATCATCACGCCTACCCTTTTAGGGGAAATGGTCTTTGATGTGGTGAACTGTTCCATCCGCCAGCTTTTAAATCCGGAGCTGACGGCAAGCTGGGAAAAGGGTCTTACGTATGTGGCGGAAGGCAGCATTACCCAGGAGGAATATATGGATAAGCTGGAGCATTTCGTGCGGGTGCGCACCAACCAGGTAGAGGCAAGCAATTTTCAGTATGCCCTGCGCCAGCTTTTTGACGCCGCGGCTTCTAATTATAAAAAAACTGTTGAGTCTAAACGAGGAGGAAAATAATTATGAAAGAGTTTACCATTGCAAATCTTTTGGATCTGGAGCAGACCATAGCGAAAGACCTTTTTCAGGGAAAAACCTATCCATGGGAAGTACTTCCGGAAATCGGAGCTTTTATCTTAAAACTGGGACAGACCTTAAGCCCGGAGGAGTATGACTGTGTAGGAGAAAATGTCTGGATCGCCAAATCTGCTAAGGTAGCTCCTACAGCCTGTGTAAACGGTCCTGCTATTATTGGAAAAGAGGCGGAAGTACGTCACTGTGCTTTCATCCGGGGAAACGCCATTGTGGGAGAAGGTGCGGTTGTGGGAAATTCCACAGAGCTGAAAAATGTAGTGCTTTTTAATAAAGTCCAGGTGCCTCACTATAATTATGTAGGAGATTCTGTGCTGGGATACAAGTCTCATATGGGGGCAGGCTCCATCTGCTCTAATGTGAAATCCGATAAAAAGCTTGTAGTGGTAAAAGATAAAGAAGAACAGATCGAGACGGGCCTGAAAAAATTCGGCGCTATGCTGGGTGACAATGTGGAGGTAGGCTGCGGATCTGTTTTAAATCCGGGAACTGTAATCGGAAGAAATTCCAATATCTATCCTCTCTCACCAGTAAGAGGCTGCGTACCGGCAGACAGTATTTATAAAAGCAGAAATGAGATTGTGAAAAAATTCTAAGATATATACGCTGCGCAAGGCTTTGAAGGTAAGTCTATATTACAATTTCGCTTTTTTTCATACTATAATCTGAATTATAAAAGACAAGGAGGAGAAAGGTATGAAAAAGAAATTAGTAATCTTGACATTGTCTTTACTGACAGCAGGAATGTTAAGCGGATGCAGTTTGGAAGAAATCCTGGGAACAACCACAGAGGTCACGAAAACTGCCTCATCTGAGACAGATTCCGCTCCCTCAAAAACGCCTTCCAAGGGAACTGCGGCAGATACATCATCCAAAGACGAAAAACCTGCGACAGACAGTACGGATTCTTCACAGACAGCTTCGTCTGATGAGAATTCAAATCAGGGAACAGAAGAAGAGATACCGTCTCAGGGCTGGAACTCTATTGTTCTGTATGATACGGCATTGAATGAAAAACAAGTGACACGGGGAGATGACGGAACAGGAAACTGGTATGACGAGGACGGGATATCCTATGGAAATCTCGATGAGATCCAGGATGAATCCGCTCCTATCTATAATGAAAACGGAGAGGAATATTTCTGGAACGCTTCTTTTGCCCAGGAAGCTGCCGATGCAGAGCAAGGCGGCTCAGGTGGGGACAGTTCAAATGACGTGAATGATCCTTATGATCTGTTTTCCTGGGACGAGGGGACGAATTCTTATATTCCTTTCCAGAAGGCAGAAGGGGACGGAAGCCCCATCGGAAGAGGAAACGGCTGGTATTACTATGATGCAGAGAGCGGAGAGTATCTTCCGTGGTAGTCCCTTTTGCTGAGGCGTAAAGAAATAATCTATAGAGGAAAAATTCAATTTACAGAATGAAAAAAGCTGCAGGACATCCTTAAAGGATCTCCCGCAGCTTTTTTAAGTCATCAGAAGTGGTAGACCAGCTTGTGGCAAAGCGGACAATGGTATGGTTTTCATCTGCCTTGTCCCAAAAGCTGAAAGCCACTTCTTTTTTCAGCTTTTCAAGGCGGCTGTTTTCCAAAAGAATAAACTGCTGGTTTGTAGGGGATTCCAGATAAAAAGGATATCCCTTTTCTTTTATTATGGATTTCAGTGTTTCTGCGGCCTGGATGGCGTTTTTGCTTATTTGCAGATACAGGTCATCGGTAAACAGAACGTCGAACTGAATCCCTAAAAGACGGCCTTTTGCCAGCAGGGCGCCGTGCTGTTTGGCTATGGTAAGAAAATGAGCAGGCGCATTTCCTTTTGGAAAGACAACGGCTTCTCCGCATAAAGCCCCCACCTTGGTTCCGCCGATATAAAAAACATCGCAGAGCCGGGCGATATCCCCAAGAGAAACATCCGTACCGGAACCTGCAAGACCATATCCAAGTCTGGCGCCGTCCATATAAAGAGGGATATGGTAAGCTCTGCAAAGTTCGGAAAGGGAGGTCAGTTCATCTTTGGTATAAAGAGTTCCGTATTCCGTGGGATGGGAAATGTATACCATTCCCGGAAATACCATATGTTCATGATTCTCGTCCCCGTAAAAATCAGACAAATACCGCTCCAGGTCATTGGGACTGATCTTTCCCTGCTTTTGGGGCAGAGGGAGAACTTTATGACCTGTGTATTCAATGGCTCCTGCTTCGTGGGTGTTTATATGGCCGGTATCTGCGCAGAGAACGCCGTCATAAGAGCGCAGCATGGAAGAGATCACTACAGAGTTCGTCTGAGTTCCTCCTACGAGAAAATAGACATCTGCATCTTTCGTTTGGCAGGCAGCCCGGATCTTTTCCCGGGCGGAGGCACAGTAAGGATCTGTGCCATAGCCAGAAAGAGGTTCCAGATTGGTTTCAGCCAGACGCTTAAGGATTTCAGGATGAGCGCCGGCAATGTAGTCGTTTTCAAAAGAAAGCATAAAAATTCCTCCACAATTTTTCGTAATGTTTATTTTCTGTCCCAGTTTTCCGTGGAAACAGCAAAAAGATACGCCGGAGACTGGCTAAAACAGTATCCGGCGAAGAATAACCAAGATGGTGATATGCAAAGGATAAAAGGCATAGAAAAAGTATTTGCCGAATTTTCCTCTGATAAAGCCCCGTTCCCCATTATACATATTGATAAAAAGGAAAGCAAAGCAGGCCTTCCATTCGTAATAAAGCCAGCAGCTTCCTATAATGGCCTGGGCGGGTTTATAATACCGGAACCAGTACATAATAAGAAGGAATACATATCCCCGCCAGCCATAGTCCGCATTTAAGAAGTAAGAGACAGCCAGGACTATGAGCATGGATATGACCTGTAAAAGCTGCTGTTCCCGGAAGTATTCAATGGCACAAAAGGCCACATATCCTAAGAACAGGGTGAAAAAGACATTCTGTCTTTCGTAGCGCCAGGTATCTGTTCCCATAAAATTCCAGGGAAGTTCGGAAATACAGGCGAAAATAAGCAGGTTACGTCCGTATTTAAAACGGTTCCTGGTATGCATAAAGCCTTCTACTAAAAGAAAACAGAAAATAGGAAAAGCCAGTCTTCCCACATCCCGGCAGACGCGGTACAAAGAATAACTTCTTCCGAAAGCACTGAACCAGGGTTCCATCGCCTCCGGCCAGTTCAGCAAAAGAATAGCAGCTGTATGATCAATCAGCATGATCAAAATAGCAATTACCTTAAGGGCGCTTCCGCTTAATATCTGCATCCTTTCCGGCAAAAAAGATGGTGTCTTCGTTTCATTCATAGAAAATCTCCATATAAAATCTCCATATAAAATCATCCCACTAAACTACATCATCCCAAACAATAGGTTTTAGTCCCTAAAAGAACTGCCTCCATTCTATCACACATCCCCCATACTCGACAACCTATACTTTTCTGATTTAGCAACATAAATTTACCGCAGAAATTACAGCAGCTTCCAAAAAATTCCCTCGAAACCACCCCACACCAATCCCGCCGGCTCGCTGCCCCTCACAATTTCCCTCCCCCACACCACAACGCCGCTCTCCCTGCGTGCCCAAGAAGAGGGGAGTATGAGGGGAGACCTTCGGGCTTCGAAACTCTGAGATGGTCTTCCCTCACAACTTTTTTCAAATTACATCTGGACTATTTCTACATTTTATGAGAAAATAACCCTAGGTTGTTAGGCATACTCTGCCGCTATGATTCCAAAATCAGCGGTTTTTCGAGTATAACAACAGAAGTTAATCTACACTTGAAAGGAGTTTTACAATGATTTATTCACGCGAAGTAGAAGAAATGTGCCCAGTTGCACAGGGCGTTCATCATGGCGCCGCTCCCATCCCAGAAGAAGCAAAATGGGTACAGGCAAAAGAAGTCAAAGACATTTCAGGCCTTACACATGGTGTTGGCTGGTGTGCACCACAGCAGGGTGCCTGCAAGCTTACATTGAATGTGAAGGAGGGTATCATTCAGGAAGCACTGGTTGAGACCATCGGATGTTCTGGTATGACCCATTCTGCAGCTATGGCTTCTGAAATTCTTCCGGGCCTGACTGTAATGGAGGCACTGAATACTGACTTGGTTTGTGATGCGATTAATACAGCTATGAGAGAACTCTTCTTACAGATCGTATACGGACGTTCCCAGTCCGCTTTCTCAGAGGACGGACTTCCAGTAGGCGCCGGACTTGAGGATCTTGGAAAAGGCCTTCGCTCTCAGGTTGGTACAATGTACGGAACTCTGAAAAAAGGACCTCGTTACCTGGAAATGGCAGAGGGTTATGTAACAGGCATCGCTCTTGATGCAGACGATGAGATCATCGGTTATCAGTTCGTAAGCCTTGGAAAGATGACTGACTTCATTAAAAAAGGCGATGACCCGAACACCGCATGGGAAAAAGCAAAAGGTCAGTACGGCCGTGTAGCAGATGCTGTTAAAATTATCGACCCAAGAAAAGAATAATTAGGAGGTAACAGGAAATGGCTTTATTTGAATCATATGAAAGACGAATTGATAAAATCAATTCTGTTTTAAACAGCTATGGAATTGCTTCTATTGAAGAAGCAGAAAAAATCACAAAAGATGCAGGTCTGAACGTTTATGATCAGATTAAAGGCATTCAGCCGATCTGCTTCGAAAATGCATGTTGGGCATATATTGTAGGCGCTGCTATCGCTATTAAAAAAGGATGCAAAAGAGCAGCAGACGCAGCAGCAGCTATCGGAGAAGGCCTTCAGGCTTTCTGTATCCCGGGATCTGTTGCCGACACACGTAAAGTAGGTCTTGGCCACGGAAACCTTGGTAAAATGCTTCTGGAAGAAGAGACAGAGTGCTTCGCATTCCTTGCAGGCCATGAGTCCTTCGCTGCAGCAGAAGGTGCTATCGGTATCGCAGAAAAAGCGAACAAAGTTCGTCAGAAACCACTTCGTGTTATCCTTAACGGTCTTGGAAAAGATGCAGCACAGATCATCTCCCGTATCAACGGCTTTACATATGTAGAGACAGAATACGATCCATACACAAACGAAGTAAAGGAAGTATTCAGAAAATCCTACTCCGAAGGTCTTCGTGCAAAGGTTAACTGCTACGGCGCAAACAGCGTTCAGGAAGGTGTTGCCATCATGTGGAAAGAAGGCGTAGACGTTTCCATCACCGGAAACTCCACCAATCCTACACGTTTCCAGCATCCAGTTGCAGGTACCTATAAGAAAGAATGTCTGGAAAAAGGCAAGAAATACTTCTCTGTAGCATCCGGCGGCGGTACAGGACGTACTCTTCATCCGGATAACATGGCAGCAGGTCCAGCTTCCTACGGTATGACAGATACATTAGGACGTATGCACTCTGACGCACAGTTTGCAGGTTCCTCTTCTGTACCGGCTCACGTAGAAATGATGGGTCTGATCGGCGCAGGAAACAATCCAATGGTTGGTATGACAGTAGCTGTAGCT
>DWYZ01000119.1 GCA_019118425.1 Candidatus Blautia faecavium
GCCCTGTTTTTCTCTGCGTATCCATTTTACATATCCGCTCCTTTCTTTGCTGGAACTATTATATAAAATGCAGGAAAATGTGACCATGACTTTAGAAAATCAAACTTATTGACTTTAAATAATCTATCTTCAAACTCACCCTTCCGAAACACGAATCCGGTTTACAACTGCGAAGAATCCATCTTACATTAGTAAAGGGACATTCTGAATTACTCAAAACGTCCCTTTTACATAAATAGAGTTCCATTTATTATAAATCTATCCTTTAAATCTTGCTATGATCAAAGATAACCAATCTAATTGATTTTGTTTAACAAAATCCGTCCCTAAAATAATATAACTGAAATCAATTCAATTGATAGTTCAGTCATTTCTGTTTTTCTTTATTTTTTATATACTTAAGCAAGAAAAAACAAGAAGGGATTGGACAAAATGAAGCAGAAAAAAACTTTATCTTTTTTAAACTACGCAGCGATACTTTCCATCTTCTTTTTTGCCGGCGGCGGTACCTTTATGAACGCAGCGCTGCAGACCATGATCGATGCCTGGCCTCAGCTTCCTGTATCCACTGTGCGCCTGGTCACTTCCCTGCCCTGCCTGGTATCTTTGCCTGTCATCATTCTGACCGGCAGGCTGGCCGGACGGATTTTAAGCTATCGGTTCTGTGCTGTATTCGGAACATTTCTGATCCTCGCAGGAGGCATCGCGCCGTTTTTCTTCGATCAAAACTGGACTTTGATCCTTGTTTTCAGGACTATACTGGGAATCGGCGTAGGATTTACAGGAATGCGGAATGTACTGCTTCTTCGCAGTGTACCAGAGGAAAAACGTTCTGCTATGACTGGCTATGGCGCGGGGGTCATGAATGCCAGCACTATGGTGTCCGGACCTATTGTAGGCGCACTTGCCGGATTTAGCTGGAAAACTCCTTTTTTATTTAATCTTCTCGCCATAGTTGTACTGCTTTTGGTAACCTTTTCTCTAAAAGAACCCGAGCGATCCGTGGAGGCGGAGCCCCAGAACGCCACTGCTAAATCCGCAAAAAATCCAGAGGGATGGAAGATCCTTATTTATATTGTTCTTCAGTTTGTTTCGACCGTCACCGTATATCCGGTGCTGTCCGGAATGTCCACTTATATGGCGGCCCGGGATATTGGCTCTCCTTTCATGGCCGGGATCTCAAACTTTATTTACGGCCTGTTCGGAGTTTTGATCAATCTCCTCCTGAGCCAGTTAATGAAGTTTTTCCGGCAGTATCTGATCACAGCCATGTGCCTTTGCTTTTCTTTCGGTATGGCCTTGGTAGTCTTCTTCCCCGCTCTGCCCACCGTATTCCTCGGCGTAGCGCTGGTCAGTTCAGGTTTTAATACCCTGATGGCATTATTCCAGGTATATAATGGGAAGGTAAGTACACCCGCCCAGGTAGGGCTGTCCTCTACTTTGATCATTGCGGCCTTAAATTTAGGTAACTTTGTATCTGTTTATTTTATTAATGCCTGCCACCAGATTTTTTCCAGAGGGAACGATGTGGAAAGTGCATTTATGGGAAGCCTGGTCTTAAATGTGGTCATAGCAGTAATCGCTCTTGTTGTGAAACTGGCGCCAAAGGAAGAGTATTCCTCCCGCAGACATCCATCGGGGCGTTTAAAATGATCCTTACAAAACCATATGTATAGAAAAATGAGAGTTCCAGGACAGAACTCTCATTTTTCTATATGCAATATGAAGCAGGGGACTTCCCTGATTCGGTTAAATTTCTTTCCGGATATAACGGATCAGCTTCACTTCTCCTGTCATTCCATAATCCCTTACAACGGGATGAATGTCAAAAATGTCACTTCTGTTATCTTCTTCCCTGTTCTCTGCACTTCCATCAACCGCATTGTTGGCATTGTCTGACAGCTGTTTAGAGAACTCTCTTCCTTTTTCGTAGTATCCTCTGGCCATCAGACGGTTATTCAGGCTGCTGGCAACCTCCACACAGATCTCATTTTCCCCGCTTTGCAATAGGTCGCTGATATCCACTGCAAGCGCGTCAAAATCGAAAGGTTTTGCTTTTTTTCCATTTACATACACAGCAGCCGAATGTCCATTGGTGCTCTCGATCTTTAAAAGGGCACCCTGGTTTTCTTCCCATGCTTCTGGAATGGTGATCCTGGTTTTATAGCGTCCGATTCCAGATACCTGGGGACCTGCTTTTTCCATTTCTCTCCAAGGCTTAAGTTCCGTTTCTCCCACTGGCAGAAGGGTCTTCTTTGTCTCGTAATACACTTCATTTGTAACAATGCCTAAGCCTCTGTCCTCTACTATAGTCTTCTTCTCTCCTTCGTTCCAGTCTTCTACCTCCAGGGACCATACAGGAAGCTGAATATCTTCTGGGACTTCCGCCCGGAAGCTTTTCTTTGATCCGTCGGAAAACTCGGTTTCATATTCGCCGCTCTTACTTACTGCTGCCATAAATCTGCCGTTTTTTATAGTCAGACAATCCACATTTGTTTTTACCGCATGTATCTCATCCTGTGCATTAGTATCCAGCATAAGCATCGCCGCCTCACCAGGAGAAAGGCAAAGATCAAGCACGGTCCGTCCATTTTCCTGCCTATAGCAGCCGATTTCCTCAATTTCTCCGCTCCAGCAGTCAATCCGATAGGGTTTTCCAATACCGCGGATTTTCATGGTAAAAGCAAAATCCTCTTTTTCTCCATACTGCATGTTATAAACAAAGAGGTAGGTTTCCCCGTCTTCCTCTCTCATATGCGTCAGAATATTTTTATTGCTCTCAGCAAAGGCCGCTCTGGGAAGGATTCCTGCTTCCGCCAAAGCAGAATAGGTGTCTTCCTGTTTATCAATCTCTTTCACATTAGGCAGGGTCTTTATTTCTGCAACGATCTCCTTCAGCCTTTCGTCCCCGCCGTCATGGAAAGGCGTCATGCTGGCAGCTTTTTTATAGGTTCTGCCGATTCCGCCTGGCCGGAGGGTTTCATGGACCCCATTGACAAAAAGGATGGGAAGCCCCTTTTTAGCAAGCTGCAGCAATTTTTCAGCAGCAGAGACAGGCAGCGCCTCCTGGTAGATGAGCAATGCCTGATAGCCCGGTCCTTCCGGAAGCAGCACACCCTCTTTAAAATCTACAAAATCCTCTTCCAAAATCTGCGGTGCAAAATAATCCCAGGTATACCCAGCGTTTTGAAGCTGCATATCCTCCCAGTAAATCCCCTTGTTTCCTCTTACAAGCTGGGACTCATAAGCCGCTTCTTCCTCACCGGATATTTCATGGAAGATCAGATTGTTAAAATTATAATCCAGGCGCAAAATCCCAAGATCCATACGTGGTTTTCCCTGACGTAGGATCATCTGGTATCTGGCAAGCATAGCGGTCCAGTCTTTATAATGGATATAGGAGGGCTGTCTGGAGCCAAAACGCTCGGAAAACACCGGCCACATTCCTTCGTGTCCCGGCCAGTAGGTGGAATCATCCGAACCCGCGATACTGGAATATCCATGAAGCACCGTCTTTGACACCCCTGCCGCAAACTGCATGTAAATGATCTGGGTATAAAAATCCAGTCCCATCATGTAATTTAAAAGAGTCGCCCCTGTCTCACTGGAATAAATGCGTCCATAAATGTGCGCCGGTCCCGCCAGATTTCGGAAGGATTCAAGCTGGGAGGCAAACTCTAAAGATTCTGTTTCAATGCCGTCCACATATTTTCCAGGCTGGGAAATTTCAAAAGGAAGTCCGTAGGAAATCTCCGCCCGCAAAGTCATGTTATGAGTGTGGAGCCACTCCTGCATGGGCTTTAACATATTGTCCATATACAGATCCGTCATGGTCTGATAAAGATCATTTAATAATTTTTCTGTAAATATTTCATCTTCACAGTGATAAAAATACCGGTAGACTTTTTGCATCATACCCGCTTCCTTTAAAACAAAAGGAAGGTACGGGGTAAGGTCATAGCCTCTTCTTTTCTTAAACTCTTCCAGAAAATGATAGCCCCAGAACTGCCCGCCTTTTCCAAAGGTTCCCAGTTCCAGAGAATCCATGTACATCATTCCCCGTCCATTTTCCTCTATATTCTTTTTCAGCTCGTCAGTCAGAACCGTACTTTCCCAATAGGCAATAAAGGCATCAATTCCATATCGGTCAATATAATTAACCGTATAAGAGGTACTTACAGAGGGCTCTGCAGTCTGTCCTGTTCCATGGATCCAGAAAAAGAACAGAAGATACGTTCCGTCTTCTGGCGCGGTCCATGTGAGGGTTTTATCTTTTACCTGATCTGTAAGGACTATGGCGCTGTCTTTATCCAGGAAGGTTTGTCCGTCTTTTTCTCCTGAAAAACGGATTGCCACTACTGCCTCCAGCTCTTGTCTGGTCACATTGGGAACAGTGAGCGCACATTCCGGAAGTTGTCCGCTCCAGGTTTCTCCCGCTTTTACCGTCTCTACTGTGTAATCCAGTTCCTTAGAGGCAGCCCTATCATCCGGGGTGATGTTGATAAGATTGGCGTTGGCCCAGTTCGTGCCGCTGGTCATACTAACGCCCAGCCCCCGCTTCGTACTCTCTTCCACAACAATATGGGAATCATGAACCCACTCTTCCGCGCCCCATCCATAAAGAGCAGGGTCACAGCCCGGCTCATCCATGGCTAAAAATTCAATGGCGCCAAAACCAGTTTCATCCAGATCCTGAATCTCTTTTTTCAAGGTTTCATCTGTGTGAAATCCTTCCGCCAGCCACCAGCGCACCTCTGGCCGGTACTGTTTTTCTGGGTTTTTTAATTGGTCTTTTACTTTCATGCTGTCCTCCATTTCTATCAGGCTTGCTGATTTGT
>DWYZ01000120.1 GCA_019118425.1 Candidatus Blautia faecavium
GCCGGACTTTTTTTCTATTCTCAGTGTTTTCTCTGTTCATTTGCTTTTGTACCTCTGACGCTTATCTTGTCATACGGTACGTAATGGAAGATGCGATTCCATTATATGCAGCTTTGAACGGTGCTGTAATATATGCTGCATTCTTACTTAAGAAATTCATTACCTTTTCTTTTAAGGTAGGCTCTATTTCATATTTAATATCACATTTTAATACATAGTCTGTCATATGTCATCTCTCCTTTTTGCTTTGTTTTATTTCCTTGCTACATCTATCATAATACCGTATCAAAAGACATAAAAACAGATGGGTTTTTGACCTTTTCTAAGTCGATATTGATATTTGACAGATCAACTCTTTCCTTTCTAAATACTATTGCAACGGCTTGATATTTCAAAACTCAGGCAATAATCAGTTGTGGATATAATGTATTTATGGTAAGATAATCAGGATTATATTTTCTTCAAAAGATAAATAAATTTGTCTTCGGCTATAACCCTCCGGGAGGACGTTATAGATAAAATTTCAGAGGAAAAAGTTTTTATAAAATTGCATTCGTATCGACAAGGAGAAGAAAAGAAGATGCTGAAGGTTTTGGTTTGGAATGAATTTCGCCATGAAAAGGAAATGGAGAATGTGCGGGAAATCTATCCGGAGGGCATTCATAAGGCCATCGCGGATTTTTTAAGCTGTGAGGATATCCAGGTAAAGACTGCTGACCTTTCCAAGGAAGAGTGCGGACTGACAAAAGAGGCGCTGGAGCAGACGGATGTGCTGATCTGGTGGGGACATGCGTACCATCATGAGGTTCCGGATGAAATTGCGGCACGGGTCCGTGACGCTGTTCTTGAAGGAATGGGTGCCATTTTTCTTCACTCCGCCCATCACTCGAAACCCTTCAAACTATTAATGGGAACCTCCTGCAATTTAAGCTGGAGAGAGGATGGGGATAAGGAACGTATCTGGATCTGTAAGCCTTCTCATCCTATCGTACAGGGCGTGGGCAGGTATCTGGAACTCCCTCATGAAGAAACATATGCAGAGCCGTTTGATATTCCGGAGCCGGATCAGACGATTATGATCGGAAGTTATGAGGGCAGTGAAGTATTTCGGTCCGGCTGCTGTTTTTACCGGGGAAATGGAAAAATTTTCTATTTCCAGCCAGGGCATGAGACCTTTCCTACTTTTTATGAGCCTGCGGTTCAGACCATCATCAGAAACGCTGTTTATTGGGCTGCGCCCACTTACCGTAGAAAACTGGAATGCCCTCACATTGAAAAAATACAGGAAAACAGCATATAAAAAAGAAAGGATAAGATAATAGTCATGGCGATTTTTCGGGCAATTTATAATATACTGTGGGGAGATTTGATCACAATCCCCCTTCCGGGAGGAAGTTCCCTTGGGCTTTCCCTTCTGGTGCTGATACTGATACCGGCAGGAATCTATTTTACCATACGCACCAGGTTTTTGCCCTTTCGGCTTTTTCCGGAAATGATCAAGGTCACACTGAAAGAAAATAACAAATCCGAAAGGGAAGGAATTTCCGGCATACAGGCGTTGATCGTATCTACTGCCTGCCGGGTGGGAATGGGAAATCTGGTAGGCGTGGTAGCGGCTATCTCGGCAGGAGGAGCGGGAGCGGTATTCTGGATGTGGGTGATCGCTCTGGTGGGTTCCTCCACCGCGTTTATCGAAGCCACATTGGCTCAGATTTATAAGGAAAAAGATCCCCTTTACGGAGGATACCGGGGCGGGCCGGCTTACTATATTCATGCTTTATTTATGAAGAAAAGCAGCCTGCGCAAACATTCCATAATGGCAGTTTTGTTTGCGCTGTCAGGCTTGATCTGCTGGTGCGGGATCAGTCAGGTAATTGGAAATTCTATTTCCTCTTCCTTTGAAAATGCTTTCCACATCCCGCCTATTTTCTCTACGGTTATTCTGGTAGTGATCGCGGCAGTGATCGTTCTTCGCAGAAATGCTACGGTTAAGGTGCTGGATATTATCGTACCGATTATGGCGGCCTGCTATTTTTTCATTACCATATTTATTATAGTGAAAAACGCCGGTCAGCTTCCGGCAGTATTTGAACGGATTTTTACAGAGGCTTTTGGAATTCGCCAGGTGGTAGGCGGAGGAATCGGCGCTGTGATCATGAATGGGGCAAAAAGAGGGCTGTTTTCCAATGAAGCGGGCTCTGGCTCGGCTCCCTGCGCTGCTGCGGCGGCGGATATCAGCCATCCGGCAAAGGAAGGGCTTTTACAGGCCCTTGGCGTGTTTATCGATACTTTGCTGATCTGCAGCTGTTCTGCCATGATCATGCTTTTAACTCCGGTGGAAATGACAAATGGGCTGGAAGGCATGGATCTTTTACAGACGGCGATGGAGTACCACTTAGGTGAATTTGGAGTGGTCTTTATTGCAGTGATCCTGTTTTTATTCAGCTTTTCCACATTTCTAGGTATTCTGTTTTACGCCAGACCAAATGTTGCCTACTTATTCGGGGATAATTGGCTTTCTCAGACCTTATATAAAGTGCTGGCGCTCATTATGCTTTTTGTGGGCGGCCTGGCAGCTTACCAGTTTGTATGGGATCTGGGAGATGTAGGCGTAGGACTTATGACCGTATTTAATATGATTGCCCTCATCCCTCTGGCTCCGAAAGCCTTGGAGTCTTTGCGGGATTACGAGAAAAATGTAATGAAGAAGAAATCTCGCTGATCCTATTGGATTTTCGTTGCTTTTGGATTTCAAATGTATTATAGTAAAAAATCATAAAAAAGAAGAGAGGGGTTATCAAAATGAAAAGGGAAAAGTTTGGTTCCCGGCTTGGTTTTATCCTGATTTCCGCAGGATGTGCCATTGGACTGGGAAACGTGTGGCGTTTTCCGTATATTACCGGACAGTACGGCGGAGCTATGTTTGTGCTGATCTATTTATGCTGCCTGGTGCTTCTTGGGCTCCCCATCATGGTGATGGAGTTTTCAGTAGGACGGGCTGCGGGCTCTGGAATTGCGCTGGCATTTGACAGGCTGGAGCCGAAAGGGACAAAATGGCACTGGTATAAATATTTCGGTATAGCAGGAAATTACCTGCTCATGATGTTTTATACGACTATTGGCGGATGGCTGCTTTTATATTTGTTTAAAATGGCAGCAGGAAACTTTCAGGGAATGAACTCAGAACAGATCAGCGGGGAATTTTCCAAGCTGATGGGACAGCCGGTACTGATGACGATATGTATGGTGATTGTTGTTATTCTGTGTTTTGGAATCTGTAAGATGGGGCTGCAAAAAGGAGTGGAACGAATTACCAAGATCATGATGGTTCTTTTACTTGCCCTTTTGATCATTCTCGCTATCCGTTCCATCACTTTGCCGGGAGCTAAGGAAGGGCTTGAATTCTACCTTCTGCCAAGTTTTGAGAGAATGAAAGAGGCAGGGGTACTGGAGGTTATCTCCGCTGCAATGGGACAGTCTTTCTTTACGCTGAGTCTTGGAATCGGCGCAATGGCTATTTTCGGAAGCTATATTGATAAGGGAAGAGCCCTTGCAGGGGAGAGTGTGTGCATTACGATTTTGGATACCAGTGTTGCGTTTATCTCCGGTCTGATCATATTTCCAGCGTGCTTTGCCTTTGGAGTTAATCCGGACAGCGGACCAAATCTGATCTTTATTACTTTACCGAATATTTTTAATTCTATGACAGGGGGAAGATTCTGGGGCGCGATATTCTTTTTGTGCATGTTCTTTGCGGCAGCCTCTACGATCATTGCCGTATTTGAAAACATTATTGCTTTTGCCATGGATCTGACGGGGTGTTCCAGAGGAAAGGCGGTTGCCGTAAATTTAGTGGCGATCATCCTGCTGTCCATGCCCTGTATTCTGGGCTATAATGTGTTAAGCGGATTTGCGCCATTAGGAGAAGGTACGGCGATCCTGGATCTGGAAGATTTTATCGTAAGCAATAACCTTTTGCCTTTAGGAAGCCTGATTTATGTATTTTTCTGTACCAGCCGCTATGGATGGGGGTGGAAGAACTTTCTTGCAGAGGCTAACACCGGAGAGGGATTAAAATTCCCCAAAGCGGTAAGGGTTTATGTGACAGTGGTGGTGCCGCTGATCGTATTGTTCCTTTTTGTTCAGGGGTATTGGTCAAAGTTTGCGTGATAAATTAAAATTTATATATTAATATGACTTTAAAAAGACTTTGTCTGTGGAAAACAGAGGAATCTATAATTCTGTTTTGTGCAGATGAAGTCATTTTTAGTATAAAAACTTTATGCGATAAATATAAATTTATAAAATTTAGGCTTAAAGGTTGATTGTTTGTAAAATCAAACGTATAATAAAAACATACAATAGTAATACATTTATATATTTTCATATGAACAAAACAGGAGGTGACAGTTATTATGTCTGAGCAAGTATTGATACAGTTTCGCGTTGATAAAAAATTAAAACAGGATGTGGCAGAAATCTGTGATGCTTTAGGAACAGATATACCAACGGTTTTTCGCATGTGTATGAAACAGATGAAAATAGTAAGAGGCATTCCTTTTTCAACCAAACTTCCTGAAAATATTGTGACAAGGTCTGAGGCGCTTGATGCTTTCGAGGAAATGCGCAGGCAGGCGATGGATATACCGGAAATGACCCTGGAGGAAATTAATGAAGAGATACGCTTGGCGAGAGATGACCAAAAGACCAGAAAGTATTAAAAAGACGAGATACTGTGCTGTTATTGATACCAACGTAATTGTTTCTGCTATACTCTCTAAGAGGGATGATGCAGCGACAGTCCAGGTATTTCGTGCAATGTTGGAAGGACGTTTTACACCGCTATATCACGAAGATATATTAGCTGAATACGAAGAGGTACTGCATCGCCCTAAATTTCATTTGGCAGAGGATGTGATTCGTGTAGTTATTTCTGCAGTGAGGAGATATGGAATCGAGGTATTTCCGCGGCCATCAGGAGAGATTCTTGTTGATATGGATGACCTTGTGTTCTATGAGGTGGCTATGGAAAAACGAGATGAGGATGCTTATTTAGTAACAGGTAATAAGAAACATTATCCAATCAAAAATTTTATTGTTACTCCGGCGGAGATGATGGAAATTTTAAATAAATAGTATTATTTCATAAAAACGACTTTATCAATGGAAAAAGACGGAAATTTATAATTCTGCTTTTTCTGGATAAAGTCGTTTTTTTTATAGGGGAAGTCGGCTCTGGTGATGG
>DWYZ01000121.1 GCA_019118425.1 Candidatus Blautia faecavium
TTATAAAAAATTTATGAAATTTTACCTGTTTTATATTGAAAATTTTTGTTAAAAATGCTATTGTACTTTTCAATTTAAAATATACTTTTAAATAATTCAGTGAGAGACTGTGCGAAAAAACAGTTACAAGAGATAATGGAGGATGACTAAATGAACCTAGGTGACAAGAAACCTGAAAAACGGCAGATACCTATGTATGTATATTACATCATTGTTGCCGTAGTGATTATTCTTTTAAACTGGCTGGTCTTCCCCGCAATTTCGGAGAGAAGTGTAGTAACTACTGATTACAGCACTTTTCTTAATAATGTAGAACGGGGAAATGTCTCGGAAGTTACCGTAGATACAGATTATATTTATTATGTAGCCAGAAGAGACGGAGTGGACACCATGTGTAAAACGGTTCGTATGGATGACCCGAACCTGGTGGACAGGCTGGATGCGGCCGGAGTAAATATGAGCGCCGCGGAGCCCCAGACGCAGTCCGTCTTTTTAACATTAATCTTAAGCTATGCGATTCCTATTGTGATCTTTGTTTTTATCGGACGCTGGCTCAGCAAAAAGATGATGAACTCCATGGGAAACGGCCCTGGAGGAATGATGTCCTTTGGAAAAAGCAACGCGAAGGTATATGTAAAATCATCTACCGGAATTAAATTTTCAGATGTTGCCGGAGAGGATGAGGCTAAGGAGCTCCTTACTGAGATTGTGGACTACCTGCATAATCCGGGAAAATACACGGAAATCGGCGCTTCCATGCCAAAAGGCGCCCTTCTGGTAGGCCCTCCCGGAACAGGTAAGACCCTTCTTGCCAAGGCAGTAGCCGGAGAGGCGGAGGTACCCTTCTTTTCCATTTCCGGTTCTGAATTCGTAGAAATGTTTGTAGGTATGGGCGCGGCAAAGGTTCGTGACCTGTTCAAGCAGGCCAATGAAAAAGCACCCTGTATTGTTTTTATTGATGAGATTGATACGATTGGTAAGAAGAGAGATGGTGCCGGCTTTACAGGCGGCAATGATGAGCGGGAGCAGACGTTGAATCAGCTTCTGACAGAGATGGACGGATTTGACGGTTCTAAGGGCGTAGTGATTCTGGCAGCGACGAACCGTCCGGATTCCCTTGACCCGGCTCTTCTGCGTCCGGGCCGTTTCGACAGAAGGATACCGGTGGAACTTCCGGATCTTCAAGGCCGTGAGGAGATTCTCCGTGTCCATGCAAAGAAGATCAAGGTTTCGGACACCGTACGTTTTGATGACATTGCCAAGGCTGCGGCAGGAGCTTCCGGAGCAGAGCTTGCCAATATTGTAAATGAAGCGGCCTTAAGAGCTGTGCGGGACGGAAGAAAATTTGCTACCCAGGCAGATTTTGAGGAAAGCATTGAGGTGGTGATCGCTGGCTACCAGAAGAAGAACCGTGTTTTGTCTAATAAAGAGAAACTGATCGTTTCCTATCATGAGATCGGTCACGCCCTTGTGGCGGCAAAGCAGACAGACTCCGCGCCGGTACACAAGATTACTATCATTCCCCGTACCTCAGGGGCTTTGGGCTATACCATGCAGGTAGATGAGCAGGAGCATTATCTTATGTCCAAGGAAGAACTGGAAAATAAGATTGCCACTTTCACAGGAGGACGAGCGGCGGAAGAACTTATTTTCCATTCCATCACCACTGGAGCGGCCAATGACATCGAACAAGCGACTAAGCTGGCTAGGGCGATGATCTCCAGATATGGAATGAGCGATGAATTCGATATGGTTGCCATGGAAAATGTCAGCAATCAGTATCTGGGCGGTGATGCAAGCCTTGCATGTTCTTTTGAGACCCAGACTCTTCTGGATAAGAAAGTGGTAGAGCTGGTCCGCGCGCAGCATGAAAAAGCGATGAAGATTCTTCAGGATAACATCGGAAAGCTTCATGAGCTGGCAAAGTACCTTTATGAGCATGAGACTATTACCGGCGAAGAATTTATGAAAATTTTAGAGCAGCCTCTTCCGGCTGTAGATGAAAAAAAGGATACTGACGGGGAAACCGAGGAGACCGGAATCCTGTAAAGAAAAGTCGATCCTGTAACAAAAATGCACTGGCCATCAATTGCACAGCCAGTGCATTTTTTTGAGTGCTGCGGGGAACCTTATCTGACAGGCGTTTTCCTTTAAAGCTCTGCACATTCCTGCAGAATCTGATATAATTCCGGCTGTACTTTTTTTAAGGAAACCGGAGAGCCGGTTTCGTTTAAAAAACAATGTTTCGTATAGCCTGTGGTTCGCAGCTCTTGTGTGTGATGGTCCCGTACTTCATAAGAAAATTTCAGCTTAATGCCGTTGCTGGATTCCACCCGGAGGATGATATCCACTGTATCGCCGAAATATACCATAGACCGGTACTGACAATTAGCTTCCAGAACGGGACTTAAAAGTTTTAATTCCTTTTCAATGCGCTGATAAGGATAACCGATCTCTTCCAGAAAAGATACTCTGGCTTCCTCAAACCAGCGGATATAATTGGAATGATGGATCACACCCATTTGATCGGTTTCGTAATATTGGGTTTTATGGGTGCAGGTATAAGTTTTCATAGCAATCACCTCCACCCTATTATAACACAGCTTGTGTTTTTTGGTCTATTCCGTTATAATTTATAGCAAACGTCATAAAGGACGTTACTGGTCACATGGTGACCAGTAACAAATATTTTATCAGAAAGGAAGAGAAGGATGAAGTGCCGGGTAGCAGAGGAAATGGTAAACCGATATATTAACCACACACTGACGGTAGACGAACTGGAAGAGTTCCTGGAGCATGTAGAGAGCTGCTCTTCCTGTTACGATGAGCTGGAGACCTATTTTATCGTACACGCGGCTATGAATCAGCTTGACAATGGCGATACGGAACCGGTTCTGGACTTTAAAAATCTGCTGGAACAGGATCTGAAAAAATCCAGAAGATATGTAAGAAAGAAAAAAATCATCCGTTTCCTGGAAATCGTTTCTCTTTGCGTTTTAGCAGGAGCACTGATCTCTCTTTTGATCTTAGGGATTTTCCAGATCAGACAGATGATACAATAAAACAGGAGGGGCAAATGAGTGAAAAAATTTTATTGATAGACGGTCATAGTATCTTAAACCGGGCGTTCTATGGACTGCCGGACTTGACGAACACAGAAGGACGCCATACAGGAGCGGTTTACGGTTTCCTGAATATTATATTCCGTATTTTAGAGGAGGAAAAGCCGGATTATCTGACAGTGGCCTTTGACGTGCATGCACCTACCTTCCGCCATAAGATCTACGATGCCTATAAAGGAACGCGTAAAGAAATGCCCCAGGAGCTAAGAGAGCAGGTTCCTCTGATTCAGGAAATGTTAAAGGCCATGGGCGTATGTATGGTGACTATGGAAGGCTATGAAGCGGACGATCTTCTGGGAACCCTTGCACGAAGAAGCGAGGCTAAGGGGATGGATGTGACTATTCTTTCCGGAGACAGGGATCTCCTCCAGCTCGCCACAGAAAAAGTGCTGATCCGTCTTCCGAAAACCTCTAAGGGAAAGACAACTATAGAGGATTTCCACGCACAGCAGGTTTTGGAAAAATATCAGGTGACTCCTGTACAGATTATAGATCTTAAGGCGCTGATGGGAGATTCTTCCGATAATATCCCAGGAATTCCGGGGGTGGGAGAAAAAACGGCAGCCAAGATCATTGGAGAATTCGGATCCGTAGAAAATGCCTACGCCCATTTGGAGGAGATCAAGCCGAATAAAGCCAGAGAATCTCTCAGGGAGAACTACGATCTGGCAAAGCTGTGTAAAACGCTTGCCACGATCAATACGGACAGTCCGCTGGAGTTTTCCTATGAAGAGGCAAAACGAAAGGATATATTTACCAAGGAAGCATATGAGCTGTGCAAGCAGCTGGAATTTAAAAATCTTCTGGGACGTTTTGATACGGATGCCGTAGCGGAAAAGTCTATGGAAGAAAATTTTTTTGTATGCCGGGATTTTTCCGGGGTGGAAAAAATATTTGAAAAAGCACAGAAAGAGGAAGCGGCCGGGATTTCTCTCATGGCGGACAAGGAGCAGGTCTACGGAGCCGGGATCGCTCTTTCAGAGACAGAGGTGTATTATATTCCTGTACAGGGATTTGTGACGGGAGAGTATCTGACAGAAAAACTTGAGCAGCTATCCTGCCGTACGATCCTCTGCGGGATGGATATAAAGGCAGTATTAAAACATGTGTCCATAGAGGATGGTTCCCATGTTTTTGACGCAGGCGTAGGAGCCTATCTCTTAAATCCTTTGAAATCTTCCTATACCTATGATGATGTCGCGAAAGAGTATCTGGGCGGCCTTCTGCTCCCCGCAAGAGAAGACCTTTTAGGCAAGGCTTCTTTGAAAAAGGCCTGGGAAGAAGAAGCGGAAGGCCTGGGGACTTTCGCCTGCTATGAGGCCTATACGGCCCGTCAGTGCCGGGAACCTGTCCTGCGTCAGCTCTTAGAGACGGGAATGAATCAGGTTTATGAAGAAATTGAGCTTCCCCTTGTATTTACCCTGGATTCTATGGAAAAGTGGGGAATCCGCGTAAAGGGAGAAGAGTTAAAAGAATACGGCGATAAACTGATGGTGCGGATACAAGAGCTGGAGCAGTTGATCTATCAGCAGGCAGGAGAAGAATTTAATATCAACTCGCCTAAACAGCTGGGAGTGATCCTTTTCGAAAAAATGGGGATCCCCGGGGGAAAGAAGACAAAAACCGGCTATTCTACAGCAGCGGATATCCTGGAGAAGTTAGCCCCTGATCATCCTATCGTAAAGGATATTTTAGAGTACCGTCAGCTTGCCAAGCTGAAGTCCACCTACGCGGATGGCTTAAGCAATGTGATCGAGGAGGACGGAAGGATCCATTCCACCTTTAACCAGACCATTACCGCCACCGGAAGGATCAGCAGCACAGAGCCGAATCTGCAGAACATACCGGTGCGTATGGAGCTGGGAAGGCTGATCCGCAAGGTGTTTGTGCCGGAAGATGGTTTTGTGTTTTTGGATGCGGACTATTCCCAGATCGAGCTTCGTGTCCTGGCGCATATGTCCGGAGACGAAAAGCTGATCCAGGCCTATAAGGAAGCGCAGGACATCCACAGACTGACGGCTTCCCAGGTATTTCATGTACCTTTTGAGGAAGTGACTTCCCTTCAGAGAAGGAATGCCAAGGCAGTAAACTTTGGGATTGTGTATGGGATCAGCTCTTTCGGACTGAGCCAGGATCTCAGTATTACAAGAAAGGAAGCCGCCGCCTATATTGAAAAATATTTTGAGACTTATCCTAAGATCAAGAGCTTTTTAGACAGCAAGGTGGAGGAAGGAAAGGAAAAGGGCTATGTGGAGACCATGTTCGGACGCCGCCGGCCTGTTCCGGAACTGAAATCCAGTAATTTTATGCAGCGCTCTTTTGGAGAGAGGGTGGCAATGAATTCGCCTATCCAGGGCACGGCTGCAGATATCATTAAGATTGCTATGAACCGGGTGTACAGCCGTATGAAAAAAGAGGGACTGCGTTCCAGGCTGGTGCTCCAGGTGCATGATGAACTTCTTATTGAGACCAAGAAAGAAGAAGTGGCTCAGGTTTCTAAAATATTGGAAGAAGAGATGACAGGTGCGGCTCATCTTGCGGTGGAGCTTGTGGTGGACATGCATGAGGGCAGCAGCTGGTATGAGGCAAAATAAGATGAAGACAATAGGAATAACCGGCGGTGTAGGAGCCGGAAAAAGTACAGTTCTTTCCTATCTGGAAGAAAAATATCATGCCTTTGTGCTTCAGGCAGACCTGGTGGGACATAAGGTCATGGAACCGGGGGAAAGGTGCTATGAGCCGGTGGTGGCTCTTTTTGGAAAAAATGTTCTGAAAGAGGATAAAACCATTGACCGGAGGAAGGTTTCCGATGTAGTATTCTCTCATGAGGAACTTTTGCAGGAATTGGAGCATATCATCCATCCCGCAGTGAAGGAGTATATTTTAGAACAGCTTTCTGAGAAAGAGAAGAAAGGGCAAAGTCTTTGCGTGGTGGAGGCAGCCCTTCTTCTGGAGGAAAATTACCAGGCCTTTTGCGACCAGGTCTGGTATATACATACGGATAAGGAAATACGTATGGAAAGGCTTGCTATGAGCAGAGGATATACCCGGGAAAAGGCCCAGAGCATCATTGACAGCCAGGCGTCGGAGGAATATTTCCGAAGCCATGCGGATTATATCATTGAGAACAATGGGGATCTGAAAAGGACCTATAAACAAATAATAGAAGGGATAGAAAGATTATGAGACTTTGCAGTATAGCCAGCGGAAGCAGCGGAAACTGTATTTATGTGGGCTCAGATGAGGCCCATGTGCTGGTAGATGTGGGGATCAGCGGAAAAAAGATAGTAGAAGGGCTTTACAGCCTGGATCTGAGCCCTGGGGATATTGACGGAATATTGATCACCCATGAGCATTCGGATCATATTAAAGGACTCGGCGTCATTGCCAGAAAATATGAGATACCTATCTATGCCACAGGAGGCACGGTGGACGCCATGAGCCGTATGGGCTCCCTGGGGAAGATACCGGAAGGGATATTTACGGAAATACGGGAGGATGAGCCGTTTCAGATCAAGGATCTGTCGGTAAATCCCTTTACCATTCCCCATGACGCGGCCCAGCCGGTGGGCTATCGGTTTGAGTGCGGCGGACATTCTGTGGGGATCGCCACGGACCTGGGAAAGTACAATGAATACATAGTGGACCATCTGCAGAAGCTGGACGCCCTTCTTTTAGAGGCAAATCATGATATACGCATGCTCCAGGTGGGAAAATACCCTTATTATCTGAAACAGAGAATCTTAGGAGACAGAGGACATTTATCCAATGAAAATGCAGGAAGGCTTTTATGCCGCCTTCTTCATGATAATTTAAAAGCAGTATTTTTAGGCCATTTGAGCAAGGAGAATAATTATGAGGCTCTGGCATATGAAACGGTATGCCAGGAAGTTACCTTAGGTGATAACCCCTATAAGTCCCGGGATTTTAAGATCCAGGTGGCGAAAAGGGATTGTATATCAGAAGTAATTACAGTATAGAAAGGATAAGGACAATGAAAAAAACAATTATCACAGTGGTAGGAAACGACACCGTAGGAATCATCGCGAAGGTATGCACATATCTGGCAGATAACAATGTGAACATTCTGGATATTTCCCAGACGATCGTCCAGGGGTATTTTAATATGATGATGGTGGCAGACACAAGCGCTTCTTCCAAGGATACAGGAACTTTATCCAAAGAGCTTGCTGCTTTAGGCGATGACATCGGAGTAGTTATCCGCTGCCAGCATGAAGACATTTTTAATAAGATGCACAGGATCTAAAAGAAGACAAAGCTGAACAATTTTTAAGTCAGCTAAGCTTTTATCCTTTACTTTTTACATGAAACTTTCGGGAGATGGCATATGATTAATATATTTGAAGTAAACGAGACGAACAAAATGATAGAACAGGAAAATCTGGATGTGCGTACCATTACCATGGGGATCAGCCTTTTGGACTGCATTGACAGCGACCTGGAAAAAATGAACCAGAAAATTTATGATAAGATCACTTCCCGTGCCAGGGATCTGGTATCTACTGGAGATAAGATTTCTATGGAATATGGGATTCCTGTGGTGAACAAGCGTATTTCCGTAACTCCCATTGCTCTGGTAGGAGGAGCGGCATGCAAAAGCCGGGAGGACTTTGTTTCCATTGCCCAGACATTGGATAAAGCGGCTAAGACAGTGGGAGTAAACTTTATCGGTGGATATTCCGCCCTTGTGTGCAAAGGGATGACGCCGGCAGAAGAACTTTTGATCCGCTCTATTCCCCAGGCACTTGCTGTTACGGAACGGGTATGCAGTTCCATAAATGTGGGGTCTACGAAAACCGGGATTGATATGGATGCGGTGAAGCTGATGGGAGAGATCGTCCTGGAGACGGCGAAGGCTACCAAAGATCAGGATTCCTTAGGCTGCGCCAAGCTTGTGGTATTCTGCAACGCTCCTGACGACAACCCCTTTATGGCCGGAGCCTTTCATGGAGTGACAGAAGGCGACTGTATTATCAATGTGGGCGTAAGCGGACCGGGAGTGGTAAAGACTGCCCTAAAAGAGGTCAGAGGAAAGGATTTCGAGACTCTTTGCGAGATGATCAAGCGCACTGCGTTTAAGGTTACCCGTGTAGGGCAGCTTGTAGCCCAGGAGGCGTCCAGGCGTTTGGACGTGCCTTTCGGGATCGTGGATCTGTCTTTAGCGCCTACGCCTGCCGTTGGCGACAGTGTAGCGGAGATCCTGGAAGAAATCGGACTTGAGAAAGTGGGAGCGCCTGGAACTACAGCGGCTCTTGCACTTTTAAATGACCAGGTGAAAAAAGGCGGAGTTATGGCTGCTGCTGCTGTGGGCGGTTTAAGCGGCGCGTTTATTCCGGTAAGCGAGGACCAGGGAATGATTGATGCGGTAAACGCCGGCTCTCTTACTTTAGAAAAGTTGGAAGCCATGACCTGTGTGTGCTCAGTGGGCCTTGACATGATCGCTATTCCAGGAGATACCAAGGCGTCCACCATTGCCGGGATCATTGCGGATGAAGCGGCAATAGGCATGGTGAACCAGAAGACCACAGCGGTGCGTATCATTCCGGTGATTGGAAAGGGTGTAGGAGAGATGGTGGAATTCGGCGGCCTTTTAGGCTACGCGCCGATCATGCCGGTCAATTCTTTCTCCTGCGAGGCATTCGTGGAGAGAGGAGGACGGATCCCCGCGCCGATCCATAGTTTTAAAAACTAAAAATATATTGACACCACAGTTCTTCTGTGGTAAAGTAATATACAGCAAAACCGATGAGGAAGAAGAGTAGGCAGTCACGTAACATTGCAGAGAGCGGATGCTGGTGGGATTCCGTATGGGGCAGATTGTTGAATGGCCTTCCGAGGGCGGCCCGAAATCACGAAGGAGAGTAGGCGCTGACGGGAACCGAACCCGTTATCAATCAGGAGTGTATGTTTGTACATGAGAAAGTGGACATTTTGTCAATTTGAGTGGTACCGCGATAATAAGATTTTATTACCGTCTCAAGCTTAGCTTGAGGCGGTTTTTTATGCCGCAGGCCAAGAAGGATAAATTTTTTCTTCTCGGCCGGACAGATCCTGGTATCCCTGGAAAAAGACGGATTAACTCTTTCTCGCGGACAAGGCCTCTGGATTGGCTTATATCCATAGGCTCAATATTAAAGTTGAGAGAGGAGAAAATATCATGAAGAAAACAACATCAGCAAAGGCAGCAGGAGCAGCAGTCTTAGTAATGGCACTGGCAGGGAGCAGCACAGTAATGGCGGCAGAGGAAGAATACACCATTGGCATCGAACAGTTTGCAGAGCATGGTTCTTTGGATAACTGCCGGGAAGGTTTTTTGGAAGGCTTAAAAGAAGAAGGCATTGAAGAAGGAAAGAATCTTACGGTAGAATATAAAAATGCAGCAGCGGATATGGGCACTGCGGGCCAGATTTCAGACAGCTTCGCTACCTCAGACGTGGATCTGATCTGCGGCATTGCCACACCAAGTGCACAGAGCTGCTATAATGCGGCCATGGATACAGACATCCCGGTGATCTATACTGCGGTTACGGATCCTGTGGCAGCGGAGCTGGTGGATGAAGAAGGAAATCCTGTGGGAGAGATTACAGGGACCAGCGATAAGCTTCCGGTAGAGCAGCAGCTGGAAATGATCCGTGCAATGCTTCCGGACGCGAAGACCATTGGTATTTTATATACCACGAGCGAAGCTAATTCAGAATCAGCCATTAAAGATTATGAAGCCCTTGCAGAAGATTACGGCTTTACCATTGAGACAGCAGGGATTACAGCTACCGCTGATATTCCACTTGCAGCCCAGGGCCTGTTAGAAAAGGTAGACTGTCTGACCAATCTTACAGATAATACGGTAGTCAGCTCCCTTCCTACTATTTTGGAAATGGCAAATGAGGCAAATATCCCTGTGTTTGGCAGCGAGATCGAGCAGGTAAGGATCGGCTGTCTGGCAGCGGAAGGACTGGACTATATCGAACTTGGAAAGCAGACTGGAAGAATGGCGGCACAGGTATTAAAGGGAGAAAAAAAGGCTTCAGAGATTCCTTATGAGACCATAGAGGACAGCAGTTTGTACCTTAACACAGCAGTCGCAGAAAATCTGGGGATCGAGATACCGGAAGAACTTACCGGCGAGGCGGCAGAAACCTTTACAGAGATCACAGCAGAATAAAGGATACGATTCATAAATAATTGGAGGAAAGCAGTCATGGACTTTATCATTACTATCCTGGAGCAGGGACTCATTTATGGGATTCTTGCCCTGGGGGTGTACATTACTTATAAAATACTGGATTTTCCGGATCTGACGGCGGACGGAAGTTTTCCCCTTGGTGCGGCTGTCAGTGCGGCGCTGATTACCAGAGGGGTGAACCCTTATCTTACGCTTTTGGCTTCTTTTGGTGCGGGAGCCCTGGCAGGGATTTGTACCGGACTGATCCATGTAAAAGGGAAAGTTCGTGACCTGCTTTCGGGAATCATTATGATGACCGCCCTGTGGACCATAAATCTTCGTGTGGCAGGGACATCCAATGTGCCTCTTTTTTCAAAGGAAACCATATTTAAAAACAGTTTCCTGGAGAATGTGATTCCAGAGGCGCTTTCTCCTTATATAACGATACTGGTGATCGTTGTGCTTACTCTGATCACCAAGCTTTTGTTAGATTTTTATATGAGCAGCAAATCCGGTTTTCTTCTCCGGGCAGTAGGAGATAATGACAAGCTTGTGATCTCCCTGGCAAAGGACGAAGGAAATGTAAAGATCCTGGGCCTTGCCATTGCCAATGGTCTGGTGGCTCTCTCCGGATGTATCTTCTGCCAGGAAGAACGTGTATTTGAAATTTCCATGGGAACAGGAGCCATTGTGATCGGTCTTGCCAGTGTGATCATTGGTACCAGCTTATTTAAGAACCTGACGTTTATGAAGGCGACCACCGCGGTGATCATCGGATCTGTGTTTTATAAGGCATGTACGGCTGTGGCAATGAGGAATTTCGAGCCTCAGGACATGAAGCTGATCACAGCAGTGCTGTTTTTGATCGTCCTGCTCATCAGTATGGAGAGAAAGAAGAAGGTGAAGACACATGCTTGAGTTAAAAAATATCTATAAATATTATAATCCGGGAACGGTAAATGAAATGTGTCTGTTCCAGGACTTTAATCTCACAGTTAAGGATGGAGAATTTGTTTCTGTAGTGGGAAGCAACGGCTCCGGAAAAACTTCCATGCTGAATATCATCTGCGGAAGCATTCCTATTGAATCTGGAAATATCCTGCTGGACGGAAAGGACATTACCAGAGAAAAGGAATTCCGCCGGAATGAAAAGATCGGAAGAGTTTATCAGAATCCGGCCCTTGGGACCTGCCCCAGCATGACGATCCTGGAAAACATGTCTCTGGCGGACAATAAGGGAAAACGATACGGACTTGGACGGGGGACAAACAAAGGGCGGATCACCTACTATCAGGAGCTGCTAAAACCTTTAAATCTCGGACTTGAAGATAAGATGAACGTAAAGGTGGGAACCCTCTCCGGCGGTCAGAGACAGGCCCTGGCTCTTTTAATGTCCACCATGACGCCTATTGAGTTTTTGATCCTGGACGAGCATACGGCAGCCCTGGATCCCAAGACTGCAGAGATCATTATGGAGCTTACGGATAAACTAGTGAAAAAGAAACATCTTACAACCATTATGGTGACGCATAATCTCAGGTATGCTGTGGAATATGGAGACCGGCTTTTAATGATGCATCAGGGAAACACGGTGATCGACAGCAGCGGAGAAGAAAAAGCCAAACTAAATATAGACGATATCTTAGAGAAGTTTAATGAGATAAGCATTGAATGCGGAAATTAAATAAAAAGCGGCAGATCCTTAAAGCCTGAAAAAGACTGGGATCTGCCGCTTTTCATGTTATAGGCTACAGTATGGTCAGCGGTCTGGCGTATTCATGGAGGAAAGGCCGGCCTTCTTTTTTGCAGAGAAGACTTTCATATACATTGGAGGCGTAGGTATTTTCCTTTAAGAGTGCCATTCCGTCCGGATCGAGGATTTTAGAGGCGTTGGAAAGCTTCGTGAGAAGCGGAAGGCGGGAACGTTTTTTTATCTCCTTTAAGAGAGGAGCGGAATCTTTACGGAATCCAAGGACACGGGCGTACGGTTGTCTGGAAGGAGGACGGCGGATTCCTAAAAGAAGATGCAGGAGAGCCCGCTGAATGCGGGTGTAGGTAAGCTCCTTGGTCTTTAAAATCTGGACAAACTGGGAAAAGCCAGAGTACTCATTTAAGTGATTGGCTATGCGCTCTGCCAGGTCTTTGGACAGATCCAGATAACCTGCCATGTCTTCGGGCGCTGTGAAGAGAAGCTTATAGTGAAGGAGGAGATCCAGATCATCTTCCGTGAGAAAGGCATTGTGAGAAAGGCTCTGGATAAAAAGAGGCAGTATCTCTTCCGGAAGAAAATTCTTTAGGTACCCGGTAAGTTCGTCCGCGTCAGTTCCCCGGAAGGAAAACTTGCTGTCAGAAGACCCGGTTTTGCCTTCAGCGGCGCCTTTGAGATAATCTTTTACAAATGCGCGGATACCGGAGGCGGAGGGCGCGGCATTCCTTGTTAATGAGGTGTCGTGGTAGGCGGCCCCTTCTCTTAAAAGAGTTACCGGGCGTATGGAACTGTTCAGTTTCTCTATGGCTTTGCAGTACTCAATACCTAAAATATTGTTGGGAGAAGCGAGGAACTGCGCGGCATCCCTGGGTACATCCTCAGGGGAAGTCTCAAGGAGATAAGAAAGCAATGCCTGGCTCCGGGCAGAGGGAAAGCTGTTTCCTTCTTTCAGAAGGGATTTTAAAAGTCTCTTATATTCTTCCGGTTCCTTGGAGAGAACGTGAGCGGCTGTCTGGAAAAAGTTTATTTTTCCCGATTCGCTGCCAAAGCATAGAAGATCTGTAACACCGATTCCATCCAGGAGATCCGCCCCGCCTGCTGCGAAAAATTCCGCGCTTGCGCTGGAAATAGAGACGGGAAGTTCAAGCACTAGGTCTGCTCCGCCAAGAAGAGCCATTTTTGTCCGCAGATGCTTGGGAAAAAGGGCAGGGGCGCCCCGCTGTACATAAGCACCGCTCATAGCGGCGATGATATAGTCCGCTCCTAAAGTTTCTCTTGCATAGGCAATCTGTTTTTTATGTCCCAGATGAAAAGGATTGTATTCGGCTATGATTCCTGCCACTCTCATAAATTGCACCTCAAAAAATACGTAGTTTAAGTGGTATTCTATCATGGAAACGCTTGAAATACAAGGGTGGGAGGGGTATAATAATACCAGCTATGAAAATTGAAAGGAGCCATTTGATCATGGGATTTATTGATGTACTGAAAGACAGAGCAAGAGCTAATGTTAAAACAATCGTGCTGCCGGAGACAGAGGACATGAGGACTCTGGAAGCTGCTGACAAGATTTTAAAGGAAGGCATTGCCAAGCTGATCCTTATCGGAAATGAAGAAGCAGTTAAGAAAAGCGCAGCAGAAGGCGGATTCGATATTTCCGGAGCTGCCATCGTAGATCCTGCTACTTCTGAGAAGACACAGAGCTATATTGACAAGCTGGTAGAGCTTAGACAGAAAAAAGGCATGACACCGGAACAGGCAAAGGATATCCTGTTAAATCAGTATCTGTACTACGGTGTTATGATGGTAAAAATGGGCGATGCAGACGGTATGGTATCCGGCGCCTGCCATTCTACAGCAGATACCTTAAGACCCTGCCTGCAGATATTAAAGACGAAACCGGGAACCAAGCTTGTTTCCGCGTTCTTCCTTATTGTTGTTCCGGACTGCGAGTATGGAGCAAACGGAGCCTTTGTATTTGCTGACTCCGGACTGGTACAGAATCCGAATCCGGAAGAGCTTGCAGCTATCGCCGCTTCCTCAGCGGAATCCTTCCAGCTTCTGGTACAGGAAAAGCCGATCGTAGCTATGCTTTCTCATTCTACCATGGGAAGTGCAAAGCATGCGGATGTAGATAAAGTAGTAGAGGCAACCAAGATCGCGAAAGCCGAACATCCGGAACTGATGCTGGACGGAGAATTCCAGCTTGACGCAGCCATCGTTCCAAGCGTAGGCGCTTCCAAGGCTCCTAACAGCCCTGTTGCAGGAAAAGCCAATGTTCTGGTATTCCCGGATCTTGATGCCGGAAATATCGGCTACAAGCTGGCACAGCGTCTTGCAAAGGCAGAAGCTTACGGACCTATTACCCAGGGTATCGCTAAGCCAGTGAACGACCTTTCCAGAGGATGTTCCGCCGATGATATCGTAGGTGTGGTTGCCATCACATCTGTTCAGTGCCAGGCAGAGGACAAATAAGATCCATCCAAAGGAACAGCAGCGAAATCGAATCATTATAAAACAGGAGAGTAAAGTCATGAATGTATTGGTTATAAATTGTGGAAGTTCTTCTTTAAAATATCAGCTTATCGATTCAGAAACAGAGGCAGTTCTCGCAAAAGGCCTTTGCGAGAGGATCGGCATCGACGGCAGGCTTGTTTATCAAAAAGCTGGATGTGACAAGGAAATCACAGAAGCGGCAATGCCTACTCATAAAGAAGCTATCCAGATGGTTCTGGACGCTCTGACAAACGAAAAGACAGGTGCCATTAAGAGTCTTTCTGAAGTAAATGCAATCGGTCATCGTGTAGTGCATGGCGGAGAAAAATTCTCCTCCTCTGCAGTGATTACAGATGAAATGATCAAGGCAGTAGAAGAGTGCAACGATCTTGCACCTCTTCATAACCCGGCGAACCTGATCGGTATCCGTGTCTGTGCAGAGTTAATGCCAGGCGTGCCTCAGGTAGGCGTTTTCGATACAGCCTTCCATCAGACCATGCCGGCTAAGGCATACCTTTACGGCCTTCCTATCGAATATTATAAAAAATATAAAGTCAGAAGATATGGTTTCCACGGAACTTCCCACAGCTTTGTTTCCAAGCGTGCCGTTGAATTCCTTGGACTGGACAAAGATAATTCTAAAGTTATCGTATGCCATTTAGGAAATGGTTCTTCCATCAGTGCGGTATTGAATGGAAAATGTGTAGACACGACCATGGGCCTTACTCCTCTGGAAGGCGTGGTAATGGGAACCCGTTCCGGAAATATTGATCCTGCGATCGTAGAATATATCGCTAAGAAAGAAAATCTGGACATTGACGGTGTGATGAATGTTTTAAATAAAAAATCAGGCCTTCAGGGTATGTCCGGTGTATCCAGCGATATGCGTGATCTTCAGGCAGCCGCTGCTTCAGGAAATGTAGACGCGGAAAACGCCATTGAAGTTCTTTGCTATGGGATCGCGAAATTCGTAGGTGGATATGTAGCTGCCATGAATGGGGTGGATGCTATCGTATTTACCGCCGGTATCGGAGAAAACGTAGGCAATGTGCGCAAGAAAGTCTGCTCATACCTGGGATACTTGGGAATCACGATCGATGAGACTGCGAACCAGGCACAGGGAGAAGAGGTTGTTATCTCCACAGCAGATTCCAAGGTAAAGGTTGCCGTAATTCCTACGAATGAAGAGCTTGCTATCTGCAGAGAAACAGTAGCGCTTGTATAAGGAAGAAGCGCATACATAGAGAGGGTGCACGGTTTTCGTGCACCCTCTCGGCTTCCTATACCGCAAAAACGGCTTTTCTTAAAGTCGGAATTTTTGCGGAATTTTTTGCGCAGACCTTAAAATATTCGTTGACAAATACTGGTGTGATATGTATAATTTATTAGGTGTGGATAGGAGATCATTATGCAGATACATTTATCAGACGTTTCATCCATTGAAGGGAAATGTGTTCACGTTACAGCAGAGTTTGAGATGGATACCATCACCTTTCAGCTGGGAAGCTTTCCGGTTTTAAAAAAGGAACCAGTAGAGCTTACCCTGACCAATACAGGAAAGAAAGTTCTGGAGATTGAAGGGACAGGCAGTATTACCGTTGGTATACCCTGTGACCGGTGCCTCAGTGACGTTTCTGTATCTATTCCTTTGCAGATTAAGAGGAAAATTGACTTGAAGCTTACGGATGAAGAGCGGATCAATGATCTGGATGAAAGCAGCTATCTCACAGGTATGGACCTGGATGTGGACCGGCTGGTCTATCTTGAGGTACTGATGAGCTGGCCTTTGAAGGTTTTATGCAAAGAAGACTGCAAAGGAATCTGTAGCCAATGTGGGAAGAACCTCAATGAAGGTCCCTGCGGATGCAAGGAGGAACCGAAAGATCCCCGCATGGCAGCTATCAGTGATATATTTAGTAAATTTAAGGAGGTGTAACATATGTCCATCTGTCCAAAGAATAAAACATCTAAAGCAAGACGCGATAAGAGAAGAGCGAACTGGAAAATGAGCGCTCCGAACTTAGTAAAATGCAGCAAATGTGGTGCCCTGATGATGCCTCACAGAGTATGCAAAGCATGCGGAAGCTATAACAAAAAAGAAATCATTAAAATCGAAGACTAATCAAAGGTAAAAGACAGACTGTCCCTGGAGAAGGGACAGCCTGTTTTTTACTTTATATAGACATTAAAAAATTTAAAGAACCTGCAGGGTTTCCGGTACCCTTTTCTAAAAGAGAGATCAGCCCCCGGATGGTTTCTTCCATTTCCTCCGAAGAAGAGGGAATTAGTGTGTTATCCAGCTTAACGGAAAGAACGATCAAAACGATCTCTGCCAGGGCCGCAGGATACTGGAAATGGATCTGCCCTTCCTGGATGCCCTGCCGGATGATCTCTGTTAGGACTGGCTTCAACTCAGTAATGAGATGGTTTAAAAATTTTTGATGGATAAGGGCGCTTTCAGCAGATCCAACGGCGGTGGAAACTGCGTCTTTCCTGATGAATTCAGAAGAAGAATTCCTACAAGCCTGAAAGATCATGGCCATTCTTGTAAAGGAAGAGACCTGG
>DWYZ01000122.1 GCA_019118425.1 Candidatus Blautia faecavium
TACCAATCACCACAATCCTAATAAACGTTTTTCCTTCTAATCTCCTCCACGAAAAAAAGCCCCTTCACAGGACTTTTTCTCTTCTCACTTACTCTTCAACCCTATTCACTTTCTCCACAATCTCCACCCCCACCCTCATCTCCACTTTCCTACCAAACAGCTCCACCTCCAGCACCGCCTGCCTTTTATGACGGTCGATTTTTTTAATAAAACCTTCCATACCCTCAAGCGGCCCCTGCTGGATCTTTACTTTATCATTTTCAATTATCCCGATGGACATCTCCACCACTTGCTCTTCCTTACCCATCTTAAGAAGGAAACGCATTTCCTCCTGTCTCAGGGGGATAATATCCTCTCCTGCTCCTAAAAGCTTTGTCATACCGATTACTTTGTGAAGGCTGTCTCTTAATTGCTCCAGATTTTGAGCAATTAAAAAGACATACCCAGGAAAAAGGATTTTTTCCTGAATATGCCATTCGCCTTGAAATCGTTTCTTCTGTTGGTAATAAGGAATAAAACAGCGCTCCAGCACTTCCTGGCTGATCACACGCTCGCATTGGAGACGGATTCGCTCTTCTGTGCCGGTGCGCACCTGCATAACATACCACATGGATCCTTTCCTCCGATTTTTGGGTATGCTTCGCCATTTCGCCATGTTTCAGGCGAATTCAAGTCCAGAATATGACCATCCATATTCTCAAACGCGGCAAAGCGACGATTTAAGACTACAGACTTTTTTCTCTCGTTGCATTATACAACTTTTTTTTGCAAATTGGAAGAGGGATGATAGGTCGGAACCATTTCCATGACCATTAATCTTGCCTCATCCGTATCTCTGTATGCTTTTTCTTTTAAAACTACTAGGTCTTCGAAGAATTTCTTCTCGTCAAACTGTAATGGTTTTCCTATATGGATCAGTTTATTTTCCGTCTCTGTAAGACCTTCCTCATCCATTAAGGTTTCCTCGTAAAGCTTCTCTCCCGGTCTTAGCCCGGTAAACTCAATATCAATGTCAACCCCAAACTTTAATCCGGAAAGCCGGATTAAATTTTTCGCCAGATCTACGATCTTTACAGGCTCTCCCATATCAAGAACGAAAATTTCTCCGCCCTTTGCAAAGGCTCCTGCCTGAAGCACCAGGGACACTGCCTCGGGAATTGTCATAAAGTACCGGATGATTCTTTCATCCGTCACAGTAACCGGTCCGCCGTTTTCAATCTGCTTCTTAAAAAGCGGGATCACACTTCCGTTGCTTCCAAGAACATTTCCGAAACGGACAGCGGCAAATTCTGTTTTTGAATGTTTCGCCATTCCCTGGATGATCATCTCACAGATACGTTTGGACGCGCCCATGATATTCGTAGGGTTCACTGCCTTATCTGTGGAGATCAGGACAAATTTTTTCGTCCCATTGGCATCCGCAGCACGCGCCACGTTCCAGGTTCCGAACACATTGTTTTTTACTGCTTCATTAGGACTGTTTTCCATAAGCGGCACATGTTTATGAGCTGCCGCATGAAATACCAAATCCGGTTTGTATTTCGCGAAAATCGTATTTACCCAATGGGTATTTCTCACAGAACAGATATGTACCACCAGATCCAGATTTGGATATTTCCATAAAAGCTCCTGCTGGATCTCATATGCGTTATTTTCATATATGTCCAGGATAATAAGCTGTTTCGGCTGATGGGAGGCAATCTGCCGGCACAATTCACTGCCGATGGAGCCTCCTCCTCCTGTGACCATGACTACCTGATCCTTGACATAATTTAATATCTCATCCAGGTTTACATTAACCGGCTCGCGTCCAAGGAGATCTTCTATTTTCACCTTACGGAGCATGGAAACGCTTACTTCCCCGTTAATAAGCTGGTAAATTCCCGGCAGGGTTAAAAGGGTAGCACCCGTTTCATTACAGATCTGAAGAATCTCTTTTTTCTCTTTACTGGGCAGGGTGGGTATTGCAAAAATTATGGACTGTACATGGTACTTCTCCACTGCCTCGGCAATACATTCCCGTCCGCCGATTACCGGAATTCCTCTGATCTTTGTCCCTATTTTCGTGGGATCATCATCGATTACGCATACGATGTCTCTTTCCTGATCCACCTTCCTGCTGTTAATGATCTCACGGATAATGGTGTTTCCCGCTTCTCCGGCACCGATCACCATGGTAGGGATCGCATTCTTCTGGGATTTAAATTTCATCCGGAACCTTACCATGCGCAGGAATCTGTAACAAAATCTGCTGCACACCACACAAGGTGTCAACAATAAAAAGTAAATCATATGGTACGAACGAGGCAGCGAAAATCCAAGTGCCCACGTTCCTAAAAGCTGAAAACCTGTGGAAAATATACATGCGCCTATCACACAAATCATTTCCTGTACGCTGGCATATGCCCAAAGACTGCTGTACAGCTGAAACATAACAAACAGGAAGATAGTTATGCAGATATTGATCGGCGTATAGACTTTTAAATTATGCAGATATTCTGTCCCTATTGCATCATATCGAAATTCAAACCGAATGAGTAAGGACAAAAATTCAGAAAAAATGATAACCATAATATCAACCAGCAGAAGCATTAGTCTCCTTATGGCCTTTCCTTGCAAAAACGAACTTCTCATATTTCTCCCTCTTATCTTAAAGCCACATTTCTCCATTAGTATAGCGCCAATTATTTAATAAGACAAGACTTATTGCAAATTTGGCGTCAAAATATACATAATTTGTCATATTTTATACTTTAAGCCAACTTTCTGATTTTTTCTTATCACATATGCCGCTTCTGTATTATCTTCATGGAAAAACCAGGAAATTTGTCATTCCCTGGTTTTCTAATCCTGTACGTTATTCAGTTTCTTTCTCAATATTACGAAATTCTTCCGTATCGAAAAACTCCTGAATCGTCACACCTAAGCCATCGCAGATTTTGATCAGGGTGAATACACCCGGATTTTTCGTAATGCAGTTTACGATATTTAAGATGGTCGTAATCGGCACTGTCGATTTATAAGACAATAGATAATAGGACAGGTGCCTTTCTTTACATAGACTGATGATCCGTTCCGCAAGAATTTTTTGTTCTCTCATAACGCTTTCCCTCATTTCGTCAATATAGTGTATATTTTATAACTTTTTTAAGGCTTATTAGTACCTTATTCACTAGTAATACGAGGAAAATTGTCAAAAAATCACAGTTTATTTTAAAAAGATTTTTTTAACATTGTTTTTTGTGTTAAAGATGCACATAAAAACTAACACTATATGAAAAATGCTTATGTATTCCCTCCAAAAAACAGCCGGAAAGCGTCTCTATTCCCTGCTTCCCGGCCATCTGCCTTATTCCCGTCTTTTTCTTTATATAATAATACACACCAGCCCGCCCTTGCTGTCGTTAACGATTTTTTGCATGGTGTCCTGGAGCTTTACCTGGCTTTCTTCACTGATGCAGGCAATCTTGTTTCGGATTCCGTCCTGTACAAGCTGCTCAATGGATTTTCCGAAAATATTGGTTTCCCAGATACTCTCTCCTCTTTGGGCGCTTTCCCCGATATACTGGATTAAATCCTTTGCCTGCTGCTCTGTTCCCACAATGGGGGCGATTTCTGTCTCAATATTTGCCTTGATCATATGGATAGAAGGACTTTTAGACTTAATTTTCACCCCAAATTTATTCCCCTGACGGATCACCGTAGGTTCCTCCATCTGGATTTCAGAAAGCTCCGGCACCACTACTCCGTATCCATTGCCGCGCACGGACTCCAGTGCCGCCTGCACCTTGGTATACTCTTCCTTCATTGCCGCCAGTTCCCGCATGGTATGGATCAGTTCATATTCGCTTTCCATAGGAATCCCGCTCATCTCGCTGAGCATCTTGTAATAGAATTCATCATTGATCTGGATGCGCACCCGCACCCTGCCGTCAGACAAACTCACATTTTCAAGGAGGGTATCCTGTACAAAGGGGCCCTGAAGTTTTACAGATTCCCGGTTAATATCCCGGATATGGGTAAGGTTTTTCATGGCTGCTTTTATCTGCCCTAAGATATCTGCCTTTACTTCGTGATCCATAGGCAGCATTTCTACCCATTTAGGAATGAAGAACTGGATCTCGCTTACCGGAAATTCATAAAGAACCTTTTCCAGAATACGGGATACATCCTCCTTGCGAAGCTGCTCACAGTTGGCAGTAAGGACTGTGACCTGGTATTTTTCCTCCAGTTCTTTAGCGAGCTTTAGAGTCTCTTCCTTGTAAGGCATCTGGGAATTTACAAGTATAAGGAAGGGTTTGCCCTGTTTTTTCAGCTCGCTGACCGTCAGCGCTTCTGCTTCCAGGAAATTCTCCCTGGGAAGTTCCCCGAAGCTTCCGTCGCAGGTAAGCACAAGACCGATGGTAGAATGTTCCTGAATCACTTTTTGCGTGCCGATCTTTGCCGCCTCATGAAAGGGGATAGATTTTTCAAACCATGGAGTTTTTACCATACGCTCCTTGCCCTCCTCCACATGACCGGAAGCGTCCTTAACCAAAAATCCTACGCTGTCAATGAGACGGACCTTTACCTGCTGCTCTCCCCCTAAAAGTACAGGTACGGCTTCTTTGGGGATAAATTTCGGCTCCACGGTGGTGATCATTTTTCCGGAACCGCTTAAAGGAAGCTGGTCTCTTACCTCTGCCCGGTGCTCTTCCTCCATTCCCGGCAAAGCTATAAGTTCCATAAATCTTCGGATAAAAGTAGATTTTCCAGTACGGACAGGGCCAACAACGCCTATGTATATATCACCGCCGGTACGCGCCTGAATATCCCGGTAAACCTGAAAATTTTCCATATAAAAAAGCCCCCTTGCATATTTTTCACACAACGCATGTATTATTACAATATATGCCAGGGGGCTTTCTGCTATTCTATTTTTTGATGATCTTGCCTATATTTTAATAGAAATCATTGTGAAGCAGTTCGTGCTCTTTTCCTTTCAGAAGACCTGCGTAGAGTTCGATCACCAGTGGATTTTCATCGGATTTCTTGATGATCATGGTGTTGTCTGCGTTGTAAAGGCCTTTTGCTCTGGCTGCTTTGGTCCGTACGCCTGCCCTGGTAGGCTGGCCTCCGCCCATGATACAGCCTCTGCGGCATGCCATTACCTCAATGAGATGGTACTGTGCTTCTCCATTCTTTACTCTCTCCATCACGGTTCTTGCGTTTGCCAGACCGCTGACTACACAGATTTTAAGTTCCATTCCATTATACGGCACGCTGAACTCTTTTATTCCTTCCTCTCCACGGACGCCGCACTCTGCGATTTCCTGCATCGCTTCTTTTGTATGATTATGGGTTAGACGGCGCAGCACTGCCTCCGTCACACCGCCGGTAACACCGAAGATCACGCCGCCGCCGGAGCCGAAACCAAAGGGCATATCACAGGCTTCCGGATCAAGGGCTGCGAAGTCGATGCCGAAGTTATCGATCATACGGATCAGCTCCGTTGTAGTGATTACAATATCGGTATCCTGCTGCCCTTCTGTAAAGGAGTTGGGACGGATTGCCTCCGCCTTTTTCGCTGTACAAGGCATAATAGATACCATGACCGTATTCTTTCCGTCTGCGTGTTCAGGATCCCGGAAATATTCCTTGATAACTGCGGACATCATTCCCTGGGGCGAACGGCAGGTGGAAATATTCGGTACAAACTCTTTATACTGGTCTGTGACAAATTTCACCCATGCCGGACAGCAGGAGGTAAGCAGAGGCAGATTCTCACCTGTTTCCAGGCGTTTTAAGAATTCTGCGGATTCTTCCATGATAGTCAGATCCGCGCTGAAGGAAGTGTCATAAACCTCGTCAAATCCCATCCTGTGAAGGGCATTGACAATTTTTCCCATTACACTTCTTCCTTTCTGCATGCCGTAATGATCTCCTACCGCTACACGGACAGCCGGCGCGATCTGGGCTACCACACGGATATTCGGATCTGCCAGGGCATCCCACACTTCATCTGTATGCGTTTTAATGGAAATCGCTCCTGTAGGACAGAATACACGGCATTGTCCGCAGTTTACACAGTAAGTTTCTGCGATTTTTTTGTTAAAGGCAGGCATAACCATAGCGTCTGTGCCGCGGAAAGCAAATCCAAGGGCGCCTATGCCCTGCAGCTCCTCGCAGGCCCGCACACAGTCTCCGCAAAGAATACATTTATTAGGATCGCGTACGATAGAGGGAGAGCTGTCGTCGATTTCTCTTACCTCCCTGGTGTTTTCAAAACGGATATCCCTTACGCCCAGACGGTGCGCAAGCTCCTGGAGAATACACTCTCCGCTTTTGATACAGGTAGTACAATCCCGGCAGTGCGCTGCCAAAAGCAGCTCCACGATAAGTTTTCTGTATTTTTTGATCCTTCCGGAGTTTGTATAGATCACCATTCCGTCCCTTGGTTCCTCAGAACAGGAGGCAAAAGTCCTTCCCCTGTCATCTTCCACCGTACATAAACGGCATGCGCCGAAGGTGGACACTTCTGAATGGTAACATAAGGTAGGAATATTAATTCCTGCTTTCCGTATTACGGTCAGAACATTTTTTTCATCAGTAAATTCTACTTTTCTGCCGTCAATTGTCATTGTTCCCATAATTCATCCTCCCTTCTATGCTTCCACGTAAATTGCATCAAAATTACAGTTGTCTTTACATGCGCCGCACTTGATGCAAAGATTGTTGTCAATGGTATACGGATGTTTGATCCGTCCGGTGATTGCTCCTGCCGGACAGTTCTTAGCACATTTGCCGCAGCCGATACAGAATTCCGGATTGATGTGGAACTGACGGAGCGCCGTACAGACTTTCGCACGGCATTTTTTGTCCTTAATGTGCTCTTCATATTCACTGCGGAAGCGTTTTAAGGTACTGATGACCGGAAGGGGCGCGCTCTTTCCAAGTCCGCAAAGAGCCATGCTCTGTACCATAGACGCCAGCTCTTCTAGCTGGTCCAGGTCGGACATCTCTCCCTTTCCGTCTACGATCTTTTCCAGGATCTCAAGCATACGCTTCGTTCCTTCACGGCAGGGCACACATTTTCCGCAGCTCTCTCTCTGGGTAAAGCTCATGAAAAATCTGGCAACTTCTACCATACAGGTATTCTCATCCATAACTACAAGACCGCCGGAACCCATGATCGCATCCAGTTTTTTCACAGAATCGAAATCCAGCGGCTGGTCAAGCTGTTCCTCCACCAGACATCCGCCGGAAGGACCGCCGATCTGTACGCCCTTAAAGGCTGCTCCGCTCTTTAAGCCGCCGCCGATATCGTAAATAATATGCCGCAGGGTCGTTCCCATAGGAACTTCAATCAGTCCTGTATTTTCGATAGATCCTGTCAAAGAGAATGTCTTTGTTCCGGGGCTTCCCTCTGTGCCGATGGTACGGAACCAGTCTGCACCATCAAGGATAATCTTCGGTACGTTTGCGTAAGTTTCTACGTTATTTAAAACCGTAGGTTTTTCCCACAGTCCTTTTTCCACTGTTCTCGGGGGCTTTACTCTTGGCATGCCCCGGTTTCCTTCAATAGACGCAGTCAGTGCGGAACCTTCTCCGCAGACAAATGCACCTGCTCCCGTATTAATATGTAAATGGAAGTTAATTCCGGAACCGAGAATATTTTCTCCTAAAAGCCCGTATTCCTCTGCCTGTTTAATGGCCATACGCAGACGCTTTACGGATAAAGGATATTCTGCACGTACATAGATATATCCGCTTTCCGCTCCCACTGCATACGCGGCAATGATCATACCCTCGATCATCTTATATGGATCTCCTTCCATTACAGAGCCATCCATAAATGCGCCGGGGTCTCCTTCATCTCCGTTGCAGACTACATAACGGATCTTTTCTTGCTGACGGGCAACCTGTGACCATTTTTTTCCTGCCGGGAAACCAGCTCCGCCTCTTCCCCGAAGCCCGGATTTGCTCACCTCATCAATAACTTCCTGAGGCGTCATGTCAAAAAGTGCTTTAGCCAGCGCCTGGAATCCGCCTACACTGATATATTCGTCGATAGATTCTGCATTAATTTTCCCGCAGTTTTCCAGAACAATTCTGGTCTGCTGATTTAAAAACGGGATGTCTTCCGGGTGCGGACATACCTCTCTGTCGTGTCTGTAAAAAAGCCGTTCCACAGGCTGTCCGTTTAAAACGGTTCTATCAACGATTTCCCGGCAGTCATCTACCTGCACATGTACATACTGATAATTATAAGGCTCGATCCGCATTAACGGGCCTAATTCACAAAGTCCCTGACAGCCTGTCTTTACCACGCCCAGATGGGGAATGTCTTTTTCCATTTCCACCTTCACGCCGTCCAGGTCAGAGCAGAGCCTTTCCATCTCGTCAAAAATTTTCTGTGCACCGGAGGCCATACATCCGGTTCCGGAACAGACAAGGATGCGGCAGGTATACTGTTCCAAATCTTTTTTCACTTCTGCCTGTTTATTTAACAGATCTTCTCTACAAGCGATACTCATGCGTTCTCTCCTCTCAATTCATCGATCAGTTCCACTGCCTTTTCAGGAGTCATCTTAGGATGCACCTCATCGTTTACCGTAAGTGTGGGGGCAAGTCCGCAGGCGCCCAGACAAGACACGGTTTCTACTGTAAAAAGCATGTCGTCTGTGGTGTGCTTTTTATGGCTTAATCCAAGCTCTTTCATCATGGCTTCTTTTACAGGCATGGATTTTCTTACATGACAAGCAGTTCCATCGCAAACTTTTATGATATATTTTCCTTTCGGTTCAAAGGAAAAGTTTTCATAAAATGTAGCTACGCTGTATGCCTTTGCCTCCGTCACTCCGATTTCTTTCGCCACATAAGTAAGCAGCTCTCCCGGCAGGTAACGGTATTCCGCCTGGATATCCTGCATGATCGGGATCAGGGAAGCGGCTTTGCGCCCATGCAGTTGAATCGCTTCATCTGCCTTCTTGTAATAAGACTGATCTAACATCGAGTTCCCTCCTTATCTTTGTATTCCTCACATAATTCCATTCCAAAGTGTTTTTATGCATTTTTACCAATACAATTATACACGAAACTGCTTTGTATCACAAGAGATTCTATGGTATTTTTCTATAAAGCAAAGGTCTGAATCCCTGATAAAATCAGCATTTTTCCAAATTGTACTTCCAAAAATACAATGCAATTTTCTTATCAATCATGTTAATAAATAAACGTTGCTTTTTGGGCATTTTTACTATATTATTAGTAGTAGATACGCGGAAAGTATTTTCATATTCAAGGAGTTTAAAACTATGCGAAATCTTGATACACCGGTAAAACAGATAAGAAGAAAAATTTTTACAGAAGTTGCCAAGCTGGGCTTTGAATCCACGGACGAAACCCTGATCAACGACATCGAAGCCATTCCTTACAGTATCGTAGAAGAACGGGCCAGGTATCGTGACAGCATTTATCGTGAAAGAGCCGTGGCAAGCGAACGTGTCCGTCTCGCAATGGGACTTTCTCTCCGTCCGGAAAATAAAGCTGTCCATCTTACCGCAGGTGTGGAAGCCAGCAATATTGACGAAAAATATTATGAGCCGCCTCTTATGCAGGTGATTCCTTCTGCCTGTGCAGCCTGTGCTCCCAATAAATACGAAGTCAGCAATATGTGTAAAGGCTGTGTAGCCCATCCTTGTATGCTTGCCTGTCCCAAAGGCGCCATCTCCATGGTAGACGGAAAATCTTACATTAACCAGGAAAAATGTATCAAATGCGGAAAATGTAAGGCAGTCTGTCCTTATGACGCCATCACCCACAAAGAGCGTCCCTGCGAACGTGCCTGCGGTGTAAAAGCGATTACAAGCGATACCCAGGGTCGTGCCTCTATCATAGAGGACAAATGCGTCTCCTGCGGCATGTGCATGGTAAGCTGTCCATTTGGAGCGATTTCCGATAAATCCCAGATTTTCCAGCTTGCCCATGCCCTTCGGGAAGGAATTGAGATCATTGCAGAGATCGCCCCTTCCTATATTGCCCAGTTTGGGGATGATGTGACTCCACGTAAATTTAAAGCGGCGCTTATGGCGCTTGGATTTTCTAACGTATATGAAGTAGCTTTCGGCGCAGATGTCGGCGCTATTTCAGAGGCGCACCACTACGCAAAAGAAGTGGCTACAGGAAATATCCCATTCCTTTTGACCTCCTGCTGCCCTTCCTGGTCGGAAATGGCGAAAAAATATTTTCCGGACATGATCCATAATATCTCCCAGGAGCTTACCCCTATGGTAGCCACAGCACGTAAGGTCAAACAGGATCATCCCAATGCTAAAGTTGTGTTCATTGGTCCCTGTGCCTCTAAAAAACTGGAAGCTATGCGGACTACTGTACGAAGTGATGTGGATTTTGTTGTTACCTTTGAAGAGCTTTGGGCTATGTTTGATGCCAAAGGGATTGTTCCTTCTCAGTTGGAGGGAGATTCTTCTCCTCACGATGCTACCGGAGCGGGACGTGGCTATGCGGTGGCAGGCGGCGTCGCGGGAGCAATCGAAGCCTGTCTGAAAGAATATTATCCTGACGTACCCGTTCATATTGAACACGCAGAAAGCCTTGCAGACTGTAAAAAGGTACTGGCACTTGCGAAAGCCGGTAAACTGAAAGGCTGCATGATCGAAGGCATGGCCTGTCCTGGCGGATGTATGGGCGGAGCCGGAACAAATGCCCCGTTCTCTAAATCTTCCAAAGCATTGAAAAAGTATGTGGATTCCTCCAGCAGGAAACTGCCGCCTAAAGAATTGGAAGATATTGAATTGACTTAAAAACGCGGATAAGTTGTATGATTGCGGCTGGTGGAAAATAGATTTTTTAATGGTCCTTTGTCAAAAGTTGGGGTAAAAGTATTTTGAGGCACAGGGGTTTCACCTGTGTCTCATTTTTAATATGGTTATCTTAACAAGGGGGTGACGCCATGGGAACAGAATCCCTGGCGGTGCGCCCTTGGTTTTGGAATAAAAAGATGGTGGAAAATGCTTTTATTTACTATGTTATTGTATTGTAAACGCGATTGCCGAGTGGATTCTTTGCTTGATACGGATGTATATACGCATTTGAAAAATGTATCCGTAAGATGTCCATTTTCTATGGTTTAAACTACAGGATCTAGATTATGTTCCGTAGACTATTCTTGGTTTCTACGGTTTCAAGCCCTTATTAAGTGAAATTTATCCGTAGAGTTCATCCATTTTCTACGGTCTAAACTACAGAATCCAAATTTGGATTCGTAGACTATACTTATTTTCTACGATTCCATGTACTTATCAAGCAAATATATCCGTAGTATTCCTCTTTTTTCTACCGTTCAGACTGCGGAATCTGGATTAGTTTCCGTAGACTATGCTTGTTTTCTACGGTCTAGACTGCGGAATCTGGTATTAGATCTGTAAACCTGCCTTCTATAGATGAAAATACATATTAGAGGGAAATATATCTGTAAAGTTCCTCTGTTTTCTACCGCCTAGATTATGGAATATGATTTCGGCTCCGTAGGGTAGCTTCCTTTCTACAGATTCAAATACAAATTAGGAAATATACTCATAACATTCTCTCGACATTTTGAGGAATAGCCTCATAAACTAATATAGAGCCAGGCTTATGCCTACTTTATACGGATATACGCATTTGAAAACTTGTATCTGCAGGATGTACCTGGCTTATATAGCCTAAACTGCAGAATATTAATCTATTCAATGATAATAAAAAAGCCAGCACCAACAGAGGAGACAAAATCGGTATTAACCGATAGCCTCCCTTTCCTCTGTTGCTTATGCTGACTCTGTCGATTCTATTATTGTCGGCTTTTTTGCTTCTGTCGGGTCTGTTGTTTCCGTCGGCTCTGTTGGCACAGGGGTGGGGCTTATGTATTCTGTACCGGTGAGCTCAGCTAAAAGCTCCCGCAGTTTATAGCCATATCCTTCTCCAGCAGCCCAGCCGCCGCCATAAGGATTTTCCTGGATTCCCAGCCATTCTACATAAGGTGCAGATTCCCGGACCACAAGGTCAAATCTTTCATCTACACATGCATTCACCAGCTCCTGGGTACTTGCATAGGCTTTCAGATGCTGTACCTGCGCCCGAAGTCCGGTGCGTACATCCGGGAAGCTTACGCCTTCCTCGTCCCCGCCAGTGGCTCCAAGGCCTGCAAAATTAAACTGTTCCACCTTACATACTCCAGGAAACTGAAGCCACCCGGTCTCCAGCATCGCCTGTTCAAAAACCACCTCTGCCCGGACATCTTCTGTTTCCGCTTCTTCTGAAAGAATCGTACAAAATTCCTCTATGGAGCCGGCTCCGCCCTCTTTCAGGGCATCCGAAGGATACTCCAGATTCTGTCGGTTAAAATGGGCAGCCATATCTTCCACCGTCACAGTAGAACTTCCCATAATCGTATAATACCCATAACTATTGTTCGTAGGATCGTCCTCAAACACGCCTGTCTCCTGCTGTCCGGAAGGCCTTTGAATCTGTCCTTCCTGGGAATGATCCGCCTGGGTTTCACTTTCCCCAGTGGATACGGATTCTTCCATTGAAGCCGTTACAGAAAGGGGTGCCCCTATAAGCAGGACACCCATCAAAACACTGATTCCATTAAGGAAGTATTTTACTTTCCGTTTTCTCATGCGTTTACTTTTCTCATTGCAGCTTCTACCACATGTCCCACAAGGACAGAAGTAGTAACACTTCCTACGCCGCCAGGTACCGGAGTAATCGCTTCAACGATCGGCTCTACTGCCGCATAGTCCACGTCGCCGCAAAGCTTTCCTTCTTCGTTTACATTGATACCAACATCGATGATGATCTGGCCTTCTTTTACATAGTCAGCGCCCACTACGCCAGCTCTTCCGGCAGCTACGATCACGATGTCTGCTTCTCTTGCTACAGAAGGCATATCTACAGTCTTTGTATGGCAGATGGTTACAGTAGCATTTTTCTTAACCAGCATCATAGCTGCAGGTTTTCCTACTACCAGGCTTCTTCCGATCACTACTGCTTTTTTACCTGTGCAGTCGATTCCGTAATGGTCAAGGATCTCCATACATGCCTGCGGTGTACATGGCGGGAACCCGATCTTTTTCCCGGTGAAAACGCCGGACATGGAAAGATCAGTCATGCAGTCTACGTCTTTTTCTGCTGCAAGAGCATTCTCGATCACTGCCTGATCCAGGTGCTTTGGCAGAGGACGGAATAAAAGTACCCCGTGGATATGGTCGTCTTTATTTACTTTATCAATTACAGAAAGAAGCTCTTCCTGGGAAACATCTCCTGGAAGAAGGATTTTTTCACATGCCACGCCAAGAGTCTCGCATCTTTTGGTAGCGCCTTTTTCGTAAGAAATATCGCTTGGATTTTCTCCCACACGGATAATGCAAAGAGTAGGATCTACTCCTTTCTCCTTAAGAGCAGCTACATTTCCTTTGATTCTCTCGTTTAATGCCGCTGTAACTTCTTTTCCTAATAACTGTTTTGCCATTTTCTTTTTCCTCCGAAATCTCTCTCTGTTAAGCGATCCGAAACAGACTTATTATTTCAGTCTGCCAAGAACGCTCTCAAAAGTCTCGTCCGCGATCTTTGTATATTTTTCCAGCATCGCATCCGCTTTTTTATTTAATTCTTCTGCGTACTCTCTGTCCGCCATAGATTTTGTGTTAATATACACATTTAAGCTGGCGCCCTTTAAAGCCGCCTTACAAAATGCAGCGCCAACGCCGGCATCGCTGATGGCAAGGGCTGAACCCTTAGCGCCAAACTCTACGATGAGCTCAATGGCTTCACAGCATTTTTCCATAATTTCCATGGGAACGGAACAAGCGTCTTTAAGCACGATTTCCATAACACGTGCCTTTTCTGCCTTCTGCTCCTCTGTTTCTTTCGGCATTCCATATGCCTTGGAAAGAGGCTCAAATACCTCTGCATCTCTTTCGATCAAACGAAGGAAGTCTTTCTGGAGCTGGTCGCATTTTGCCTTTAGCTGCCACATTTCTTCCTCTACATCTGCATATTTTTTCTTTCCTACAGTAAGGCTTCCCACCATATTTCCAAGAGCTGTACCTACAGCCGCTACCAGGGCTGAAGCACCGCCGCCCCCTGGAACCGGGGCCTTAGAGGCTAAGACTTCTACGAAGTCTGTGCAAGAAGATGTTGAAAATCCCATTGTGGTATTTTCCTCCTTTTTCCTGTTTAATTTTTATGAATTTTTTTATGCTTTTCAAAGCGGGAAAGAAAGGCGAGGGGGTCCATCTCAGAGTTGCGAAGCCCGAAGGCCCCCCTCGCGCACCCCCTTCTTGGGCACGCAAGATGAGCTGCGTTTGTTGCGGGTGGTAGGGCTTTGGTTAGAGGGAAGCATGGGGAAGTTGGTGGGAGTTTAGGGTGGTTTAGGGGCGTATGTTGTGAAGGGATATAGGGGAGATTATTGAGGAATTTTTTAATGACACTGTATTCAGCAATGTCGCTAAAGACTAAACAGAATCGTTCCACCTTTAGAAAAGTCCTCCATCCTCACTCAACCTACAATCATCCACAACCTCGCTTTTAGCCCGTACCCATATCTCCCACACACAACAACCTCGGCTCCTTATAAAGCCACCTCAACCAAGCTGCCCCAACACCCCCTATCTTCTCAACAAACGCCCAACAATCAAGCGTGCCCAAGAAGGGGGTGTGTGAGGGGGTCCTTCGGGCTTCGCAACTCTGAGATGGACCCCCTCACGGTTTTACCACCGTTTTATCAAAACAGCCCCGTAATCTTTCCGGTTTCGTCCACATCGATCTTTTCTGCAGCCGGAACTTTCGGAAGACCTGGCATGGTCATGATCTCGCCGGTGAGGGCTACGATGAAGCCGGCTCCTGCGGAGATCTTTAAGTTACGCACGGTGACTTCAAAGTCTGTAGGTGCGCCAAGCTTAGTCTGGTCGTCTGTTAAGCTGTACTGGGTCTTTGCCACACAGATCGGGCAGTTGCCGAATCCAAGGGCTTCCAGTTCTTTCGCCTGCTTCTGGGCATTGGCTGTGAGTACAACCCTCTTGCCGCCGTAGATCTTCTGTACGATCTGGTTTAATTTGTCCTCAATGGAGCCTTCCAGCTCGTAGGAATAGCTGAAGCTGTCGTTTGGCTCTTCGCACAGACGGATCACTTCTTCTGCAAGCTTGATCCCGCCTTCGCCGCCTTTTGCCCATACTTCGGAAAGGGCTACGTTTACGCCAAGTTCTTTACATTTTGCCTCTACCAGGTCAAGCTCTGCCTTGGTATCGGTTGGGAATGCGTTGATGGCTACTACGCAGGGAAGCTTGTATACGTTTGTGATGTTGCTTACATGTTTTAACAGGTTTGGAAGGCCTTTTTCCAGAGCTTCCAGGTTTTCGTTGTTAAGTTCTGCCTTCGGCACGCCGCCGTTGTATTTCAGGGCACGTACGGTAGCCACGATAACAACTGCGTTTGGCTTTAAGCCTGCCATACGGCACTTGATATCCAGGAATTTCTCTGCGCCCAGGTCTGCACCGAAGCCTGCTTCTGTGATGGTGTAATCTGCAAGCTTTAAGGACATCCTGGTAGCGGTTACAGAGTTACATCCATGAGCGATGTTTGCGAACGGCCCGCCGTGTACGATGGCCGGAACATGCTCCAGGGTCTGTACCAGGTTTGGCTTTAAGGCATCCTTTAAAAGGGCGGTCATTGCGCCTTCTGCGTGAAGATCCCCTGCTGTGACCGGTTTCTGCTCGGATGCTTTTCCGTATGTATAGCCGATGATGATCCTGGAAAGTCTTTCTTTCAGGTCCTTGATGTCGCTTGCCAGACAAAGGACTGCCATGATCTCGGAAGCTACGGTGATGTCATAGCCGTCCTCACGAGGCATGCCGTTGGTCTTTCCGCCAAGGCCGTCTACTACGTTGCGGAGCTGGCGGTCGTTCATATCCACACATCTTCTCCAGGTGATCTTTCTTGGGTCGATGTTCAGGGCGTTGCCCTGGAAGATATGGTTGTCGATCATAGCTGCCAGAAGGTTATTTGCTGCACCGATGGCATGGAAGTCACCGGTAAAATGCAGGTTGATGTCCTCCATAGGTACTACCTGTGCATATCCGCCGCCTGCTGCACCGCCCTTTACGCCGAATACCGGTCCCAGGGATGGCTCACGCAGGGCAACCATAACGCTTTTTCCCAGTTTCTGCATTCCGTCTGCAAGACCTACGGTAGTCGTGGTCTTTCCTTCTCCTGCCGGAGTGGGGTTGATGGCTGTAACGAGGATCAGCTTGCCATCCTCTTTATCTGTCTCTTTTAAAAGATTATAATCGATTTTTGCTTTGTACTTTCCGTACTGCTCCAGGTATTTGTCATCGATACCTGCCTTTGCTGCGATCTCGGTGATCGGCTGCATTTCACACTCCTGTGCGATCTCAATGTCTGTTTTGAATCCCATAGAAAATTACCTCCTTTTTCTTTTTCCGCATTCTTTATGCGGATATCCGTCTTCTGGATATAATTTGTTTATCTTAAAGCAGGAACACCTGCCTTAATTCCTTTCTTTGACAACCTTTCCAAATGCCTTTAACGAACCAATTATGACATCCCCCATGACTGCCATATCCTCTGCCTGGAAAGAGACAGGGAAGTTATCCGTAAAGAGGATCTGAGAGGATGGCGGAAACTCTTCGTCTCCCTCCCACAAGATCATCTGGATCCGGTAACCTGGATAAATTTCCACCTCATATGCCGCATCTCCGTGAGATACCGGCTCCCCATGCATATGTGCAAGGATCTCCCGAAAATCATCCAGCCGGTTTCCATAGGAAAAGGCAAGTCTTTTGATGCAGCGGCCGTCGAACTGGCGCAGGTACACCTCACCCCAGGGCATTTCCCTGTATGTTTTATATTTTCCTGTACTGACAGATGCCGTGCCGGATAAAAGGAAACGCATAGTCAGGATTTTTGCATAGATCATCTCCTCCAACGGATAATAACCCATGTCGTCCTCCTGATGGCTGACCTTAAAATCCGGATAGGTAATCTCATATACCGTTCCTAAAAATTTCAGGGTAAATGCCTTTTTTTCCTCTTGGTATGGGATCTGAAGCCTTTTGGAAATTTCCATGGGATCTTTCTGTCCGAACAGTTCCAGATAATGCTCCCAAGGCATCCTTTCCTTGCTGTCTTTGTCATAATTTAAATCTTTTATGTTAAAAGCCATTGCTGTACCTCAATACTTTATTTTTCTGATTTTATGCTTTTATGTGCACATCCGGAAACAGGGTGGTATCCGTATGCGGCAGGAAACATGCGCCCACAAATTCGTCCATATAAGTAGGAACTGCTGAAAGCTCCATGTAAGTCATATTAGACGCCAGCTCATAGGCCTTCATTTCAGCCGGTGTAGACAAGAGCATCAGATACGCCCCGGTGAGCGAAGAGTTTCCAATATAATGGAATTTCTCCAAGGATATATCCGGGAACATACCAATGTTCACCGCATTGCGCATATTGATCCCGCTGCCGATTCCTCCGGCAACATAGACATGCTCGATCATGGTCACATCGAAGTCCAAAGAGGCGAGCATGGTGCGGATAGCGGAAAAGATTGCGCCCTTTGCGCGGATAAAGTTATCAATGTCAACTTCTGTGATCTCTACATCCTTAACAGAGCCAGCTTCTTCTTCAAAAGCAAGCACGTAGCTGCCCATCCCAAATTCATCGTGCTTAACACGTCTGCCCTCACGGACAAATTTTCCCTTAGGATTGATAATTCCGTTTATAAACAGCTCGCTGATCACATCAATGATACCGGAACCGCAAAGACCGATAGGCTTTGTACCTGGCTCACCGATTACCTGATAAGTAGGCTCCATCGTGTCTTTATCAATGGTACATGCTTCGATCGCTCCGTCTGTGGCACGCATTCCGCAGCTGATGTCCCCGCCCTCAAAAGCCGGTCCTGCTGAACATGCACAGCTCATCATAAAGTCAGAGTTTCCAAACACAAGCTCGCCGTTGGTTCCCAGATCGATGAAAAGGGAAAACTCCGGTTTATTCCAGATGAGGCTGACAAGTGTTCCGGCAGTGATATCACCGCCTACATAGCTTCCAATGTTCGGAGCCACAATGATGTGGGCATCCTGGTTAATATCAATTCCCAAATCTGACGCAAACAGGGAATTCGTTTTAAAGAATGCAGGAATATAAGGCTCCATACGTAAAGGATCTGCATTGATTCCTGCAAACAGATGATTCATTGTCGTATTACCGGCGATGGACATTCTGTATATCTGGCTTGTAGAGATACCGGCGCTTTTACACATTTCATGGATCATTGGATTGATCGTCTCCTTAATGACCGCATCCTGAAGCCTTTTCTGTCCGCCTGGCTTCTGTGACTCGATGATACGGTTGATCACGTCCGCGCCGTAACGGATCTGTCCGTTTCCAGCAGATCCCTTTGCCAGAACCTCGCCGCTTTCCATATCAATAAGGACAGCCGACACTGTAGTCGTCCCGATATCTATGGCAAGTCCTCCCACAACCACATTTTCATCGATGCCGAATACATCGTATACAAACATGTCGTCGGAAGTTGTACGTAAAATGCATTTTACCTTAAAGTCATTGTCACGAAGAACATCCGGAAGTTTTCTTAAAGCCGTATACGGAATCCTTACCCTGGAAAGATTAAGATATTTCCGCAATGCGCGTGACAGTCTCTCATTGTCCGGCATAGTGTCGTCTAAAGTGGGAGGATCCATAACTACCTCCACAACGTCCAGGCTGTTTTTAAGCTGTATGCCGGTAAGCTCAATATCTCTCTTGGCATTTTCAAAAATGGCTATTTCCTCTTTGGAGCTTAAATCCGCAACCTTCATCCTGCTTTTATAAGCAGAAGCAATATCCGGCACCAGAACCGTTACGTCCGCACAAATGGTACTGGTACAGGCCAGTCTCCAACCCTGCGCATATTCTTCATCCTGAATATGAAGCGTTCTTTTAGAATTTAGTTCTCCGCTCTTTAACTGCACAAGGCATTTTCCGCAGGAAGCATTTCCTGAACACGGCGCATCAATGGCCACGTTAGCCTCCCTTGCTATATCAAGCAGATTATCCCCTTCATGGGCATATGTTTCTACCACACTGCCGTCTTCAAATGCAAATGTTACTTTAAACATAGGCAGTCACCTTTCTCATAGCCTTTATTCGTATTTCTAAAAAACGGCCGAAGGCCGAAGCCTCCAGCCGAAATTGGTATGTATTTTCTCTTAATCAGATTTCCAGGTAGGAATCTGCATACAGAGTATTATTTTTAAATACATCACAGGATTTGATGGTCTCCATCAAACGAAGGTCGTTAGGATTAACGATAGCAGAGGTAAGACCCTGCATCATAGCCATTGCCACTAAAGCGGAGTCCATGATCGGACGGATGTGCTTCGGCATACCGTTGCTGTTATTGGAAAGACCGCCTGTAGAGTTCAATCCCATGTCAGAGAACATTTTAATTGCCTCAAGAACTTCCATCTGTTTTTCCTGCATTCCTTTTACTACCAGGAATAACGGGTCAAACCACATATCCTGAGGATCCATGCCATGCTCCATACC
>DWYZ01000123.1 GCA_019118425.1 Candidatus Blautia faecavium
ATACTTCGCGACCATCTCGCATCCGATGTAGAGGTGGCTGAGCAGCGTTCCATCAACGCTGTAAGAAGCATTACCGACTTCATTGCAGTCCATTTCCTGTAACTTCCCTATGTCGTGAAGTATCACGCCAGCGAACAGAAGATTTTTATCAATGTCCGTATAGACCTGAGCTAGTTTCACCGCTGACTGGAGCATCCTGTACATATGGTATAGCAGCCCGGAACGGATGTTATGGTGGACCTGCTTTGCAGCAGCCCAAGTCATGAATTTTTCTTTATGTATCGCAAGAAGCCTGCAGGTGATTCCAGAATACGGTCCAAGGCGCTCGGCGTATTTGGAGATATCATGATACATCTTTTCCGCAGGGATCGGTGCAGTCGGTACATAGGCATCAATGGATTCAGAGGTGACCGCGTACGCAGTGACTGTATACGATGCAGCCCCATTATATCCCTTTGTCTCCAGCTGTACCTCCAGCACTTCGCTTTCCCTGGCGCTAAAATTTTGACGGTCTGCATTCCATAGGTTAGCTTTGATGGTAGAACTTCCGTCTGTCAGAGTTAATACCAAATATTTGCTGTTATTTTTTGCGGTCCGCTCTTCTATCCCGATCAGGAGAAGCGAAAGGACGGCGCTTGTGTTTATTTTTAAATCTTTGATCTTCATATCAAATTCTGCTGGATATGGTAGATCATCCAGCCTCCTCCTTCCTGTTTTCTAAAATTATTTTACTGGTTTACCGAAAAATGGATAATTGCTTTCATTCCTTGTTGTTTCCTCCCAATAATTCATCCAGACAGTCATTCCAGCCTTTATCATATGGATCATAATATTCTTTCATAATTGGACTTAGGATAAATTGACTTGATGACTTCCTTTCTGGCAATAGACGTATCGGTCACCAGCCTGGTCTCTTCTTCTCGTTCATTAGCTTCTCGGTGCTGGTATCCGAAGTAGATATTCTTGTAATCTGGCACCGTGCAAGTCCTGGATGTCGAATCGGACATTGGTCACATGATTTTGGTGTATCCATCCTGACTGTACCTCGGGGCAAGCCCCGAAGGTTCCATTGGTAAGATTTATGTTGCAGCGTACACCTCAAGATACGGGGGTATCTTAGGCTTCGGCTCAACACTTTGCCCCAGAGCAATGGAACAGACGCCCAAGTAATCCAACGGCCACATTAGCGGGCAGTCTTCTATCATACATGATATGGATGCACAGTCAGGCACCCGGGTTTATTTATTTGTCGGTTTCAAATTCCGGAGTTCAGGACCCTGACCCCAGCCCGTTTTATATTCTCAATCATTTCAAGGTGGGCGGCATACAAGCGGTTAAAGGTTCTTGAACAGGCATCCCTGTCAGGGGCTGCATAATCAGTGTCAGCATTGTACAGCAAAAACGATGAATACCAGTCTCTTTGGACTCTTTCCCCTTGTTCGAGAGTAAACATCCGCTGGGAAAGCTTTTTCTTAACATAGGAATCCGATGTGTGGTCATACTGGCTGGCACGGAACATCTTATCAACCTCGTGGTAGGATCCGCCGGTAAGTTCAAATTTCGCTTTCAGGGCTGCCTGAAAAGCTCCGGGGCAGCGGTTGCGGAGGGATTTCCCGAAACGCTTGCGCCGCTGTCTCTTTGGGCTGACGGCGACACCCTCCTGCTTGGCTTCTTTGGGCTTTGCCCTTTTCTGCAGCGCCTTAAAATTGGGTGCTTCAGCAACCAGTTCATCCCCAAGGCTCCGGATGTGGTTTACATCCTCGTTGATGGCATATCTACGGTTATCGGCATTTTTACGGCATAGATCCGCGTGCCTTTTTTGGAGTTTTTTGTACCGGTTGCTCTTTACCCACTTCTTACGTCCCTTTTTAATGGTTCCTTCCGCGTTATAATTGTCCGGGTTCATTGCCCTCCGGCTCCGGTCCATCTTCCGGAGCAGACGCCGTTCCTGTCTTTCCGCATGGGAAATAGACATGCCGCGCTCGGAAAGGTTTTTTAACCCAACCTCCCTATCAGAAGTATATGCTACCGTCTGGGTGCCGATATCTGCCCCAACGCGTCCCTTTCCGTATGAGTGTCTTGGCGTAACGCCGTCAGATTTAAACTTGGGGGCTGCCTTCCCTTCAATGGTCAGGTGGATATACACGCGTAATTTACCGCGGGTCTCTTTGCAGACAAGGGACGCGTAGCACGGGCGGAAGGTATCCGTAGTCTTGCCGGATTCAAGCATGGTATTGACTGCGAGCGCGTCTTTTATTTCAGGCCCCGCAAGATAGCTGAGCACCCGGTCTATTTCATCCCGCTGGAATTTATCGGGTTCCTTTACGGTGAATTTCTCGCTGCCGAGTTCGGAACATTTAAAATATAGCCGGTTATCCTTCACATACAGGATGATCCCCCTGTTGATCTGCTTCGCTCTGATTTCCGGGAATTCCCCACGTCTTTTGAAATGGATTTTTTTTTCCGTGCCGAACAGGACTTTTTCAGCACCGGACCAGATATCCTCCGCCCTGGAAAGGGCAAAAACACTGTTGAGCCCGGCCTTCTCTTTCAGATAGATCATATAAAGGCGTGCGTCATCCCATGTGACGCGGTATGCTTTCTGCATGCTTGACATTTTAGAGGATACCTGCTTCAGCGCGGCAACTGCGTCCTTATCATCCGGATTGCGCTTCAAACGCTCAGAAAGCTCCCCATAGTCCTTCTGCAGACCCCTGTACGCCTTGGTCCGGAAAAGCTGCTCCATAGCTTTTGACAGTCTGGCTGTAAGCTGGTTCCCGCAGATTCGGATCTGATCAGACAGGCCAAAAGCACGCCGTTTCATGTCTTCGGGCATGTCAGCCTCAAGGATAAGCACATGTCTGGCAGCGCTTTTTCGGAAACGCTGAAGGGATTTCTCATATTCAGTTTTGACGTGCTTCTTCCTCGCCATGCTTTTGCTCCTCAATATACTTTTTGACAGTTGTTTCACTGATATGCCCAACCGAAGAGATAAAATATCCGGAAGACCAGAGGCCTCCGGCGCGGGCATAAAATTATTTAGCTGCGGGTAAGCACGGAACAATTCGATTGCGCTGATGCTCTTAAGGGTCCGCGCAATATCACAGGGGGTGACCGTCTGCGGGCAATCCACAAAGATATGTACATGATCCGGCATTACTTCCAGTGCTTTGACCGTATACCCGTACCGGCTGCATATGCCAGCCAGGATATTTTTCAATGTACTGTCCACCCCGCCTTGAAGGACGGAAAAGCGGAATTTAGGGCACCAGATAATGTGATACTGTGTCAGGTATTTGCAATGTGCCGATCTGTGATACTGGTCATTCACCAGAGCCATCTGACATCTCCCCCAGCTGGTATTTTTCCTAGATGCCCCGGCGCATCAGATCTAAAAAAGTGATAGTTTTCCCTTCTTCAACAGAATAGATACGCGTAAGATTTTCGAGTTCGGTTTTCCATTCCATAGGGATGGAAATGTTTATTTGGACGTTATTGCTCTTTGGCCTGCTCATTTCCCTACCTCTTTTTATTGTTTATACATATAATATATATTCGATCTATGCTTTTGCCAAGCAAAAAACAGGGCTTCATCCCAGAAGCAAGCCCCTGGGTTTTCGCCCAGATTGCTTTATAACAATTCCTTTACTCATTAAATCCCGCCCTCCTGTTCCACATTTTTGCAGCAGCTTCCTCGGATTCATATATCCATCGTCCTACCCTTTCTCCGCTCGCTGCTATGGGGCATTTAGGTACCGAAGGATGCGTTATAACGTATCCAATTCCATTAACTGGATTCTTCAAGTAGTCCTTTCCTTTCCATTCGCCGCCATTATCTGTTAGCTGGATTTCTGCTCTCCCTCCGCAAAAGGGGCACGAAAGTAACTTAATTTCGCTCATCTTTATTTCCTCCAAATTCTCCTGTTTCGTTGTAATAGAAATATTTTCCGTTGAAAGGATCTTCTCTCCATCCGCCATTCGATGATTTGTTTCCAGCATCATGACCCGCAGTACAATCAAAATCCTTGGTATCCTGAAATGCCATACCCTCCTGCACGGATAAGCCTGATGGAGCATGAAAGCTGCCATCGGTAAACTCTGCGGCAGATACAGGCACCGCAGACAATGCCATGGTCATTGACAGGGCCATGATCATAAACTTTTTTCATCAATTCCCACCTCCCATTTTTCTTTCAGAATAACATTAACCCCTCCATTCAAAAATTCTGGTGAAAAAAGCTATAAAAAATTGTATTTACTTTATCTTACCATAATACTCTTCGTATTAAATATTAATAACTAAGACTTCCCATACCTGAAATGGGCTTCGCTCCTTGAAA
>DWYZ01000124.1 GCA_019118425.1 Candidatus Blautia faecavium
GTGACAAAAGTAGTGGAATTCCCTGTAAAGGCCCCGGCCGGTATCGTAAAGGCAGATGTGACAGCCATCCAGCAGCTGGAAAATTATCTGATGTTTATGAAGCATTATGTAGATCATAATTGTTCCATAACAGTGCATGTAAGGGATAATGAATGGGAGGAAGTAGAAGACTGGGTATGGGATCACTGGGATGACATTGTGGCTTTGTCCTTTTTAAGCTATGATGACAGCTTTTATGAGCTGCTTCCCTATGAAGAAATCTCTCAGGAAGAATATGAAAAGAGAAAAGCCGCTATGCGGCCCTTTAATCCCTCTATCCTAACGAAATATGAATATGAGGAGACAGATTTAGATATAGGTGATTCAGAATGTGTAAACGGAGTCTGCCCGGTAAGATGATACCGGGCGGACTCCGCCTTTATGTAGAAAGAGAGAACAAAGTTACATGTTACACACGAACCACGCACTTGCTGCATGGTTACGGGCAAGCATGATTCAACAGAACAAGCGCTGCTGTTCAATTTGCAATCGGCAGCGAACGATCAGCCGTCCAGCCAGGTCTGGGTAGGGGAAAGAGGAAGAGAAAAAAGCCTTCCAATGTCGCTGTCATTTTTGGCCTGGTGATATTTTAAGATCATTTCTCCGTCTTTTCCGGGTCCAAGGATTTCTATTTTTCCTGTTTTATGGGACATTACATAGCGGACGCATTTTCCCTGGCCGCTTTGGATACGCTTGGCGTCTTCTACGATTTCGTATCCTTTCCTTATGGGAACCTGAAATTGATTTTTTACTCCGCTTACCGGCCGGCATTGGAAAATATAGTAAGGAACAACTCCGTAGGCAATCAGTTTTTTCAAAAGAGCTCCTAAGACAGCTCCGCTGTCGTTTACGCCTTTTAATAAAACTGTTTGATTCTTGATGATCACGCCAGCTTTTAATAGAGACTGAATGGCTTTTTTTGCCTCGTCTGTCAGTTCGTTGGGGTGATTAAACTGAGTGACTACATAAATTTGTTTTTTCTGATTGTATTTTTCCAGCATGCTGATAAGTTCAGGATCGTCATAAATTCTCATAGGCAGTACAACAGGAGTGCGTGTGCCGAAACGGATAAGATCCAGATGAGGGATCTCGGTAAAGATTTTCAGATAATATTCCAGGATCCGGTTGCTGTTTAAGAAAGCATCTCCTCCGGAGATCAGAACATTATTGATTTCTGGATGACTGCGTACATAGGCGGCCATTTCGTCGATATTGCCGGTGGTTTCTTCGCTGGATACGCCCACCAGCCGCTTGCGGAAGCAATGACGGCAGTACATGGCGCATTCATGGGTGGATAAGATCAAAACGGTTTCATGATATTTATGCTGCATTCCCACCATAACAGTATTATCACCTTCCCCGCTGGTATCAAAAGCGCCGGACAGATCAGTTTCCTCAATGGAAGGAATACACATTTTACGGATGGGGTCATCTTCACAATGTTCCCAATCAATTAAAGACAGGTAATATTTCGGGATACTCATGGGGAATCTTTCTAATATTTCCTCAAGACGTTTTTCCTGCTGATCGTCCAGATGCAGGGCATCCTTTAATTCAGCGGCAGTGGTTATGTTGCTTCTGAGTATGGTTCTCCAATCCATTGTCATCACTTCTCTTTCTTTTTTATTTCTTTGTTTTTGGAATAATCTGTAATTATTATACAAGAAAACTCTGGATTTTGCAAACATTTGTGCAAAATAACTAAGATTGGATGAAAATGAATCGATTTTTACGAATTACAGAGGAAAAAGTGACGAAAAAAGCAGCCTTTTTTCTTGACTTGGAGTGGACTGCAGGGTTTAAAATAGCAGAAGATAAATGACAAACCAGAAGGAGGTAGTTTGGAAGTAAACTTCCAAATCTACCATTATTGACGCAGCCAGTGCGTCAGAAAGAGGAAAAAATGACAATAGCAGAAGTAAGTAAAAAATATGACATTACACAGGATACCTTGCGGTATTATGAACGAATCGGCCTGATCCCGGCTGTGGAACGGACGAAAAGCGGCATCCGTAATTATACGGAAGAGTCCTGCGGATGGATCGAATTGGCGAAATGTATGCGCAGCGCCGGCGTATCCATTGAGAGTCTTATTGAGTACTGTGCTCTCACGCAGGAAGGGGATTCCACTATCAGCGCAAGAAAAGAGCTTTTAGAGGACGAAAGAGAAAAGCTGGTTAAAAAAATGAAAGAGATGGAAGAAACGCTGAAAAGACTGAATTATAAAATCAGCAAATATGAGGAAGCAGAAAAAACAGGCGTCCTTTCCTGGTAAATACTTGAAAATATGCAGAGAACAGTTTATCATGGTATCGAAAAAGCAAGTAAACAGGAGGATGCAAATGAATAAAATTCAGATTCCGGAGACAGACTTATGCCTGGCCCCTTTAGGAATGGGATGCGTAAGTGCAGGTTTAAAATGGGACGGTCTGGAGGCGGACATTATTTTTGACGCTTATTATGAGGCCGGAGGAAATCTTTATGATACAGCCAGGGTATATTCAGACTGGGTGAAGCCGGAGAGAGGAAGAAGCGAGCGGGTGATCGGCGACTGGCTGAGAAGAAGCGGAAAGAGAAATCATGTGGTCATTTGTACCAAAGGCGGTCATCCCGACATGACGGTGCCGCACCCGGATCTCCATAAAAGCCGTGTCTCCCCGGATGAGATGAGAACAGACCTGGAAGCTTCGCTGAAAGCTCTGGGAACGGATCATATAGATATTTATATATATCACAGGGATGATGAAAGCCTTCCTGTGTCAGAACTTATAGATACCATGGAAGAATTTGTCAGTGAAGGGAAGATCCGGTATTACGGATGCTCCAACTGGAGTACAAAAAGGATGAGAGAGGCGGATGCATACTGCAAAAATAAAAATCTCAGAGGTTTTTCCGTAAACCAGGCTCTTTATAATATTGGAGAGGCGGCCATGAATCCTCCATCCGATGACACACTGAAAAGAATGGATGAAGAAATGCGCCGGTATCACACAGAAAATCCGAAAAATCTGGCCATGCCTTATATGTGCAACTGCAGCGGATTTTTTCACAAGCTTTTAAAAGGCGGAGCTAGTGCTGTTTCAGAGTCAGAATATTACACACCTGGCAATCTGGAGATTTTTGAAAATTTGAAAAAGACCATGGAAGAGACGGGTTGTACGATGACCCAGGCAGTGCTTGCATTTTTTAAGAGTCAGCCTTTTGCCTGCCTGCCTTTATATGGACCGCGCAGTAAAGAGGACATCCAGGAGGCGTTAAAGACTTTTTATTAAAACGGAGAGGAATGAAAATGTTTGAGATCTGTTTGGAGAACGTGAGAAGGAATATGCCCCTTATTCACAATATCACAAACTATGTGACAGTAAATGATGTGGCTAATGTGCTCTTAGCCTGCGGAGCCAGTCCGATCATGTCTGATGACAAGGAAGAAGTGGAAGAGATCACGTCTATATGCAAGGGGCTCAACATCAATATCGGCACCCTGAACCACCGAACGATCCCTTCCATGCTTCTTGCAGGAAAAAAGGCTAACGAGCTTTCCCATCCGGTGGTTTTGGACCCTGTGGGAGCCGGAGCCAGCAGCCTGCGCACGGAGACAGCTTTAAGGCTTATCAGAGAGATCCGCTTTGATGTGATCCGGGGAAATATTTCAGAGATAAAAAGCCTTGCCCTTGGAAGAGGAAGCACGAAGGGCGTGGATGCGGATATGGCGGATGCGGTGACGGAAGAAAATCTGTCCCGGGGGATAGATTTTGTAAAAGGATTTGCCTTGGACACAGGCTGTATCATAGCTGTAACCGGAAAAATAGATCTGGTGACAGACGGAAAAACCTGCTATGTGATCCGAAACGGCCGTCAGGAGATGGGAAAGGTCACTGGTACAGGCTGCCAGCTTTCTGGCATGACGGCTGCTTATGTGGCGGCGAACCCTGAAAATAAGCTTGCTGCAGCAGCCGCGGCAGTAAGCGCTATGGGTCTGGCTGGAGAGATTGCCTGGACACACATGGAGAAGTCGGAAGGAAACGCTGCCTACAGAAACAGGATTATTGATGCCATTTACCATATGGATGGAAAAACATTAGCGGAAGGTGCAAGATATGAAGTGCGATAAAAAAGATCTGTTGCTTTACGCAGTGACAGACAGCCGTTGGGCCAATGAAAAAACATTATATGAGCAGGTGGAGGAAGCCTTGAAAGGAGGAGCCACCTTTATCCAGCTCCGGGAGAAAAATCTGGACGAAGAGGCGTTTTTTGCGGAGGCTTTGAGGCTTAAGGAGCTGTGTGGAAAATATAAGGTTCCTTTTGTGATCAATGACAGGGTAGATATTGCGAAAAAAGCGGATGCGGACGGTGTCCATGTGGGACAGAAAGATATGGAAGCTGAAAATGCGCGTAAAGTCCTGGGCACGGACAAGATTATCGGTGTTTCCGCCCAGACTGTGGAACAGGCGGTGCAGGCGGAAAGACAAGGGGCGGATTATCTGGGCGTAGGCTCTGTTTTTTCCACAGGCACTAAGCTGGATGCCACTCATGTGACCTATGATACCTTAAAGGAAATCTGCGCGGCGGTTTCCATACCGGTGATCGCCATCGGAGGGATCTCCATGGAAAATGTAAAAGAACTTTCCGGAAGCGGGATCTGCGGAGTGGCGGTAGTAAGCGCCATTTTTGCTCAAAAAGAGATTAAAAAAGCCACAGTGGAACTGCGCAGGGAAGTAGAAAAAATGGTGGGGTCACCCTCTGGGGAGGTTTTAGACAAAACAGATAGGGAGAGAAAAGAATAGGCTTATGATCACAGGCGTTATTTTCGATGTAGACGGAACTTTGCTGGATTCGATGAAGGTATGGGAAAAAGCTCCGGTCCGGTATTTGGAAAGTCTGGGCGTATATCCGAAGGAAAATTTGTCCCGGGTTTTGTTTTCCATGACAATGGAACAAGGCGCTTCTTACGTAAAAGAGCAGTATCATATAAAAGAAACGGTACAGGAGATTATCTGCGGCGTAAATGAAATCGCAGAGGAATATTATATAAAGGAAGTGCAGTTAAAGCCAGGCGCTCTGGAACTTTTAGCTGAATTAGAAAAGGCAGGGATTCCTGCAGCGGCGGCTACTACAAGCAGCCGCGTCTTGGTGGAAAAGACTTTTGAGAGATTAAAGATTCTGGATTTTTTTCAAGGAATTTTTACCACTTCTGAGGTGGGAAAGGGAAAAGAAGAACCAGATATATATTTTCTTGCGGCAAAGGCCCTGGGGTCTCCGGCAGAGACCACAGCTGTGTTTGAGGATAGCCTTTACGCGGCGAAAACCGCGGTGAAAGCAGGATTCTGTGTAGCAGGAGTGTACGACAGCTGCAGTGAGAAAGACCAAAAGGAACTGGCAGAAACTGCTGCTTTTTATATGGGCAGGGAGGAAGATCTGCTGACGTTCTGGAATAAAATACGGAGATAAGAGTTTGGAAGGAATTGACGCAGAAAGTGCGTCAGAAAGGGAAAAAAATGAAAACAGCATTGACTATAGCAGGCAGCGACTGCAGCGGAGGGGCAGGAATACAGGCAGATATTAAGACAATGACAGTTCACAGAGTATACGCTATGAGCGCAATTACCGCTCTAACGGCTCAGAATACTACCGGCGTTACAGGGATCATGGAGGTTGCACCGGATTTTTTAAAGGAGCAGCTGGATGACATTTTTACCGATATTTTTCCTGATGCGGTAAAGATCGGTATGGTATCTTCCGGTCCTCTGATCCGGGTCATTGCAGAGAAACTAAAGCAATATCAGGCGAAAAATATTGTCATTGACCCGGTTATGGTTTCCACAAGCGGTTCCCGGCTGATCTCTGAGGAGGCAGTAGGGGTTTTAAAAGAATTTCTCCTGCCTTTGGCAAGTGTTTTAACCCCTAATATTCCTGAGGGGGAGATCTTATCAGGAATGGCTATAAAAAGCCGGGAGGATATGGAAAAGGCAGCAAGGGCTATGTGCGATACCTATCACTGTGCCGTGCTTTTAAAAGGCGGACATCAATTAAATGACGCCAATGACTTTCTCTGCTGGAAAGACAAAAGCCGATGGTTTTTCGGACAGCGGATAGAAAATCCCAATACCCATGGCACCGGATGCACCCTTTCAAGCGCCATTGCTTCTAATCTGGCAAAGGGAAAAGACCTGGAGACAGCGGTAGGGGAGGCGAAAAATTATATTTCCTCTGCTCTTAACGAAAGGCTGGATCTGGGAAAGGGAAGCGGTCCTATGGATCATGCTTTTGCTGTTAATGGAGAATACGCGCCAAATAATATTGCAAAAGTATAAATTTTCCTGTATAATTATAAAATATTCTGTAGAAGTGCAAGGGGTACAAGGATGTACAGCGAACATGGCGCAGTACATCCTTTCTTTTATTCATGGCACTTCTGTTTTTAGGGAGGGAACATATGGTTGAAACAATAACACAAGTGATCAATGACATTGATGCCGTTGTATGGGGCTGGGGCATGATCTTACTCCTTTTAGGAACCCATATTTTTATGACTGTGCGTACAGGTTTTATACAGAAAAAGATCGGAACCGGCATTCGGCTCTCAGTGGCTAAGGATCCGGATGCAGAGGGAGAGGTAAGCCAGTTCGGCGCTCTTACTACAGCCTTGGCTTCTACCATAGGAACGGGAAACATTATCGGTGTTGGAACGGCAATCGCGCTTGGAGGACCGGGAGCTGTGTTTTGGTGCTGGATTACCGGTGTGTTTGGCATCGCTACGAAATACAGTGAATCCTTGATCGCTGTAAAATACCGTGTAAAAACTAAAGACGGACGTATGCAGGGCGGCGCTATGTACGCTTTAGAGCGGGGGCTGTCTATGAAAAAGCTGGGGAAGATTCTGGCAGTACTTTTTGCTTTTTTCGGAGGATTTGCGTCTTTTGGAATCGGCTGTGCCACACAGGTAAACGCCATAGCTACTGTATGTAAAGAAAATCTGGGAATCCCGGAAGTTATCGTCGGTGTGGCGGTAGCGGCATTGACCGCTTTGGTTATTTTCGGCGGCATTAAATCTATTGCTAATGTGTGTGAAAAACTGGTTCCTTTCATGGCTGTTTTTTATGTTCTTGGCTGTCTTATCATTTTGGGATTTAATGCGGATTTTATCCTTCCGGCTTTATCTACCATTATAAAGCTTGCGTTTACACCGGGAGCCGCAGCCGGCGGTTTAGTGGGAAGAGGAATTATGGCTGCCATGCAGTACGGTATCGCCAGAGGACTTTTTTCAAATGAATCCGGTATGGGTTCCGCACCTATCGCGGCGGCAGCGGCACAGACGAGAAATCCGGTCCGTCAGGCCTTGGTTTCCAGTACGGGTACTTTCTGGGATACGGTAGTGGTATGTGCGATGACAGGACTTGTGCTTGTGACCAGCATTATGAAAAATCCTGCTATTGATATGGGCGCTATCTCTGACGGAGGAATTTTGACTACTCTTGCTTTTTCCCAGATCCCGATTTTAGGACCGGCAATCCTGGTGGTGGGTATTATTTCTTTTGCTTACTCCACTGTGCTTGGGTGGGCATATTACGGCGAGCGCTGCGTGGAGTATTTCGCAGGGAAAAAAGGCTTGATCCCATACCGCGTGCTTTATATTGTTATCGCGGCAATCGCTCCGGTGGCATCCTTAAACCTTGTATGGACAATTGCGGATATTTTAAATGCCTTAATGGCTATCCCCAATCTTGTTGCCGTACTTTTGCTGTCCAATGTGGTGGTAAGAGAGACGAAAAAATATCTTAAGAATCTGGATGCAAAGGACGAGACGGAAATTCCTGTTGTTGATAAATAAGAGTTTTTCAGTGTATTAGACAGACCATGTTGCTGGTCACAAGTTGACCAGTAACTGATCTGTTTTTTTTGACAAATGTATGAGGACAAGGTATAGTGTAGATAGATTTTGTAACAGATGAGGAGTTTTTATATGTGGAAGAGAAAAATACTCAAGAAGAAGGCAAGAAAGATGCTTTGCCACCAATATTTTATTATGATCGCCGTGTGTTTTATTCTGGCCTTTGTGGCAGGAGAGTACGGGGATTCTCTCATGAGCATTACCTATTATGATTCTTCGCAGGAAGTGGAATCTGTGGAGACTACAAAGATATATGAAGGGATGACAAGACCGGAGGAACCGGACAAGGAGATGACGGCAGAGGGGCCGTCTTTTTCCAACCCTCACGGAGAAAAGACGGTAGTACCCAACTCCAGAGGCGTATTTGCTAAAATATTCCGCAATGTAACTGCCAAAGGCTCGCTTTTTCTAGGAGTGGCCTATACGCTGCTGCCCTTGATCAATAACAGCGAGGCTGCACAGATCGTTATCTCTGTATTAGGTGTGGCTTTTTCTTTTTTTTGGTGGCTTTTCGTGCAAAATCTTCTGATGGTAGGAGAAAAACGATTTTTCCTTGAAAAGATAAATTATACGGAAGTACCCTTTCGAACGCTTCTGATGCCCTGGCGTACGGGAAAGGGCGTAAATGTAACAGCAGGCATGACCTTAAAAAGTTTATATGAATTTTTGTGGTGGCTTACAGTGGCAGGAGGAGTGATAAAGCACTATTCTTATCTCATGGTGCCTTATATTCTTGCGGAAAATCCCGCAGTGAGCCCCAGGGAGGCGATAAGACTTTCCAGACGGATGATGGATGGGGAAAAGTTCCGGGCCTTTCTTTTGGATATGAGTTTTCTGGGATGGAGGATCTTAGGTACCCTCACCCTTGGACTCTTGGATATATTTTTTGTAAATCCCTATATGGCTTCCTCCGCAGCGCAGCTTTACCGGGAACTTAGGATAAAGACGAAGGAAAGACAGCTGGAGGGATATGCATATTTGAATGATGAGTGGCTTTTTGAGATTCCGGAGGGAAGAGACAGGACTGCAGAAGAAAAAAAGACCTATCCTGTGGGCTGTTTTCCTTCACAGGAGACGAAGCATCGCGTGGTTCTCCGTACGGATTATATGAGAACGTATTCCTTTCGTACGCTGGTTCTTCTGTTTTTCTCTTTTTCAATTATCGGATGGCTCTGGGAGGTGGGGCTTCATGTGGTTCAGGACGGAAGCTTCGTAAACAGAGGAACTATGTATGGTCCATGGCTTCCGATTTACGGCTGGGGAGGAGTGCTTGTTTTAGTATTGCTGAGAAGGATACGAAAAAATCCTATCCTTACTTTTTTCCTTACGGTAGTGATCTGCGGAATACTGGAGTATTGGACAAGCTGGGCTCTTGAAGCTGCGGCAGATACAAAATGGTGGGATTATTCCGGATATTTTTTAAATCTCCATGGAAGAATTTGCGCGGAGGGGCTATTTGTATTCGGTCTTGGAGGATGTGCCATCATCTATATCCTTGCTCCTGTGCTGGCGGATCTGTACGACCGGATTCCTGTGTATCGCCAGACTTTGCTGTGCATGATGCTGGTGGCGGCTTTTGCGGCTGATTTCTCCTATGCTTCCATGTATCCGAACAAAGGCCGGGGGATTACGGATTATGATACAAAAGCGGTTCTGGAGGACAGCACCGGCCCTTCTAAGGACGGCCTGGGTTCTGATAAGTATCCGGCCTTGGAAGCCGGCAGGGCGCGGTTATGATATTTTCGGAAAAAAAAGGGGGAGAAAGGTTAATTTGTCTCGAAAAGAACGGAGGTGAGCCATTGAAAGAACGGGTGATCTTTCACATTGATGTGAATTCGGCTTTTTTGTCCTGGGAAGCGGTTTACCGGCTGAATACGCTCCATGAGACAACGGATTTAAGGACGATCCCTGCTGCTGTCGGAGGGGACGAAAAGAAACGCAGAGGCATAATCCTCGCGAAATCTATGTCGGCGAAAAAGTTCGGCGTACGGACCGGAGAGAGCATTCTGGAGGCGAGAAGAAAGTGCCCGATGCTTACTTTGGTTCCGGCAAACTATGAGCTTTATAAAAAGAATTCCCAGGCCTTTATGGATATTCTAAAAGACTATTCTCCGGATGTAGAGAAGTATTCCATTGATGAAGCTTTTATGGATATGACGGGAATGGGCGCCTTGTTCGGAGAACCGGTAAAAGCGGCCCATACCATTAAGGACCGGATACGGGATGAGCTCGGGTTTACAGTGAACGTAGGGATTTCCAGCAATAAATATCTGGCAAAGATGGCGTCGGATTTTGAAAAGCCCGACCGCGTACATACCCTTTTCCCGGAAGAAATAAAAGAAAAAATGTGGCCTTTGCCGGTGGGGGATCTGCTCTTTGTGGGAAAAAGCACCGTAGCAAGACTGGAAGCACTGGGAATCCGCACCATCGGTGAACTAGCCCTTTCGGATGCGGCTATTTTGAGAAAAACATTGAAAAAGCAGGGAGAAAGCATATGGAATTTCGCCAATGGCATAGATTTTTCTTTCGTTCACACGGAACCGGAGATGAACAAAGGATATGGAAACAGTACTACAATAAGCTTCGATGTGACAGATGAAGAGGCTGCGAAGACCGTACTTTTGGCCCTGGCGGAATCCGTGGGCGCCAGGCTTCGCAGGGATAAAGTGAAGATACAGGTGGTAAGTGTTGTGATTAAGGATAATCAGCTGAAAAAAAAATCCCATCAGAGCGTACTTCCCCATGCTACAGATGTTACGAATGAAATCTACCAGACTGCCTGCAGCCTTTTTGATGAGTTATGGGACGGCCGCCCTATCAGGCTTTTAGGAATCCAGACAAGCCGGGCGATGGAAGAAGAAGCCAGACAGCTTTCCCTCTTTGACGATGAAGGTTATGAAAAGTGGGAACAAATGGACAGTGCTGTAGATGAGATACGCAGGAAATTTGGCAGAGATGCAGTAAAACGAGCCTCCTTTTTAAAAGATAATGACATAAATAAGGGCTTTAGGATCCGGCATAGAGGGGATTAGATGAAAATCGAAAAAATATTCCAAAAAATCCCAATAATAGTCGCAATAAATTGGGGAATATGCTATAATAAGTCTATTATTTAAAGAAGATAAATTAATCTTACAGAAAAAGAGGTGATCGTATGCTGAAAAACTGGATCCGGGAAGAAATTCCATCCCAGGAGGAATTAAAAGAGCGCCTGACAAAGGCGAAAAGCAGGCTTTATGAGCTGCAGATGAAAATCAAGGAGCATAAGCTTCCGGTTTTGGTATTATTTGAAGGCTGGGGCGCGGCCGGCAAGGGCAGCATGATAGGAAAGGTCATAAAAAATATCGATCCCCGGTTTTTTAAGGTAGCCACTATGTCTTCTCCTACAGAAGACGAGCTTCGCAGGCCGTTTCTCTATCGGTATATGAAACAGATACCTGAGGCAGGAAAATTCACTCTTTTGGATGCAGGCTGGATGGAAGAGACTACGAAGGATTGTCTGGAAGGAAAACTAGGAAGCGAGGATTACGCGAAGCGGATTGACAGCATCAAGCGTTTTGAGCGTCAGCTTACCGATAATGGATATCTTTTGCTGAAGTTTTTTATGCACATAGAACAGGAAGAGCAGTACAGACGGCTGGAAGGGCTGCTATCGGCCAAAGATACCCAGTGGCGTGTGAACGCCTTTGATAAATGGCAGAACGAACATTATAAAAAATGCAGAAAAGTATTTGACCGCTATCTTTCAGATACGAATTTGTCAACAGCGCCCTGGTATATTATAGATGCTCTGGATAAAAAATGGGCGGAACTTCAGGTATTGGAAACGATGATCAGCGGAATTGAGACCGCTATGCAGAACAGTTCCCATTCCGTACCTCTTTTGCAAAATGTATTTCCGCTTGTAAAAATGCCGAAGCTAAAGGATATTGAACTGGAAAACAAGGTGATTGAGGAAGAAGAATATAAGACGGAGCTGAAACATCTTCAGAAGAAGTTAAGAGAACTCCATAACCGGATTTACCGGAAACGGGTACCGGTCATCATTACCTACGAGGGATGGGATGCTGCCGGAAAGGGAGGAAATATCAAACGTATTACAGAGGCACTGGATCCCAGGGGATTTGAAGTGCATCCCATTGCCAGCCCGGAGCCCCATGAAAAGGCCCGCCATTATCTGTGGCGTTTCTGGACCAGGCTTCCCAAGGACGGCCATGTGGCGATTTTTGACCGCACCTGGTACGGCCGCGTTATGGTAGAGCGCCTGGAAGGCTTTTGCAGTGAAAACGACTGGCGGCGGGCTTATAATGAGATGAATGAATTTGAAAAAGAACTTTCTGACTGGGGAGCAGTGATCATTAAATTCTGGGTGCAGATTGATAAGGATACTCAGCTTGCAAGGTTTACGGAGCGGCAAAATAATCCGGAGAAACGGTGGAAGATCACGGATGAAGACTGGCGGAACAGAGAAAAGTGGGACGCATACGAGGTGGCTGTAAATGAAATGCTCCAAAAAACAAGTACCACATATGCGCCTTGGCATATCCTGGAGTCTGTGGATAAGAAATATGCCAGAATCAAGGCACTTAAAATTGTTATAAAAGAATTGGAAAAAGCAGTGAAATAGCAGCAGTTTAAGGCATAAGAAAAAGCTTCCGCTACGGATAGATTCCGGCGGAAGCTTTTTTGAATTTTTTATAATAATGGATCAGGTCATAAATTTTTTCAGTTCATCCATAAAAGTGCTCACATCTTTAAATTCCCGGTAAACAGAAGCGAATCTCACATATGCTACAGCGTCCAGATTTTTTAAATGTTCCATGACGATCTCGCCGATTTTTGTACTGGAAATTTCACGCTCTTCTGTATTAAAAATTTCCCCTTCAATGGAATCGATCATTTCTTCTATTTTTTTAACGGGTATAGGACGTTTGTAACAGGCACGAAGCACTCCGTCCTGGATCTTAGAACGGTTATACTGCTCTCTGTTTTGATCTTTTTTTATGACGCTTAAAGGAATGGTTTCTATTTTTTCATAAGTGGTAAACCGTTTTCCGCAGGCATCGCACATGCGCCGCCGTCGTATGGAATTCGTGTCTTCTACGGGACGGGAATCTACTACTCTTGTGTTATCCTGATTGCAAAATGGGCATTTCACAGAACTCTCCCCTTTCTGTAAAAGCATAGGATTTTCTTATGCTGGATTTTATATATTTTTTTGATTTTTTTATTATACTTGATAGCCTGTTTTTCTGTCAATAAAGGTACATGCATATTTTTGTATATTTTTACATAAATTTTGAAAAAAAGGCAGAGTGGAAACTATGCGTTTGTGTGAACTGAAACAAAAGGAGATAATAAACGCCTGTACCTGCAGAAGCTTAGGCTGTCCTGCGGACATAGAATTCGACTGTAGGACAGGAAAAATCCTGGCGCTGGTCGTACCCGGACCTGCCAGGTTCTGCAGCTTTTTTGGACGGGACAGCGAATATGTGGTCCCCTGGGAGTGTATCTGCCAGATCGGGGAAGATATCATCCTTGTAAAGATTCAGGAGGAAAAGTGTTTTCACAAAGAAAATTGAAAAATAGGAAGGGCCTTTGACGAAATTGTCAAGGGCTTTTATTTTTTATATTTTTGCAAAAAAAGTATATTTATCCTCCAGGGTTGGAATCATTTTAAATAGCAAAAGACAATAAGGAGGATGATTTAGATGGCGCTTAATAAGGTGGAAATATGCGGAGTAAATACATCGAGACTTCCTGTTTTGAAAACCGAGGAGAAAGACGAGCTTTTTCGCAGGATCAAGGAAGGGGACGAAGAAGCCCGTGAGCTTTACATCAAAGGCAATCTGAGATTAGTCTTAAGTGTGATCAAACGATTTTCCAACAGCAATGAAAATGCGGATGATCTTTTTCAGATCGGATGTATTGGGCTTATTAAGGCAATCGATAACTTTGATACCACTTTAAACGTGAAGTTTTCCACATATGCCGTCCCAATGATCATAGGAGAGATACGCAGGTATTTAAGGGACAACAATTCCATCCGTGTCAGCCGTTCGCTGAGGGATATCGCATATAAAGCCATATATGCAAAGGAAAGCTATGTCAAGAAAAACGCAAAAGAGCCTACCATAAGCGAAATAGCGGAAGAAATCGGTATAGAAAAAGAAATGATCGTTTATGCAATGGACGCCATCCAGAATCCGGTCAGCCTTTTTGAACCGGTTTATACGGAAGGCGGAGATACTTTATACGTAATGGATCAGATCAGCGATAAGAAAAACCAAGACACGCAAGCACTTCGGCAGCTACAAGTATCAAGGAGAATGGGGACTGCTGGACCACATCATCGTATCGGGTACGTTGCTGCAAGAAC
>DWYZ01000125.1 GCA_019118425.1 Candidatus Blautia faecavium
GTTCTGGTTCGGACTGTAAAAATCTGGAAAGTGTATACTGGAATAGCAAAGCAGACATCCCCCAAGGTGCCTTTTGCCGTGATAAACGGCTAAGGGTGGTACGCTTAGCAGATGGGATAAAAAAAATAAAATATGCTGCTTTTTCAGAATGTACCGCATTAAGGGAGATTGACCTTCCCGAGGGACTGACAGGTATAGACGTGGAGGCGTTTTCGGGCTGCGTCAACCTGAAAGAGGTCTATATCCCGTCCAGTGTCAGTTATATCGCGACTAATGCTTTTGAAGGAATCCCTGGTCTGGTGCTGAAAGGGGCAAAAAATTCCTATGCTTCTTATTTTGCGAAAGCCCAGGGTATTCCTTTTGAGTGTGTAGGAGAAGCGGAAAGCCCAATTACAAACAGGCCGATCCTGTCATCTGTGAAATACAGCGGGAACACAGTGACCTGTTCCCTGCTGAGAAAGGTGCCGGGAGCCAGGAGCTATGAATTTTATGTCTTGTACGACTATGCAGCCCAGAGTGACCGTCCTTATTATGATGACTTATATATCCGCCGGATCTATACAGAAGACACTACCGCCACTACAGCCACTTTTTATAATCTTCCCAAAGGGGACTGGAAGATCGTGTGTCTGGCAGATTTTACGAACAGCAAAAAGACTCCTAAATGGTCCAATGAAGTGTCAGTGCATCTAAGCCAGCAGCCGGCGGAGACCCCTGTGATCACCAAGGCAGAGGTAAAGGGACGGAATGTTACGGTAACAGTAAAGACGGAAAATCCCCGGAAGCAAATGGGCTATGACTGCGTGCTGGCGAAAAGCTGGGATATAGTCCCTGAAGAAAAGGTCTATACGATCAAAAATAAAAGGGTATCTACTATCACATTTAAAAATGTAAAGCCGGGGACTTATTATGTGGCGGCTCATTCCTTTGTGAGGGAGAATGTTACATCCGGACTGAAAGTATTCGGAGAGTGGTCAGAGCCAAAGAAGATCGTAGTGAAATAAAATCTATACAGTAAGAAGAGATAGCCAGGGAAGATTTTTTCGCTTTCCCTGGCTATAATCGTTCAGAGTATTTATTTTGCTTTTCTCCTATCTCTGCAAAATCTTTTTTGCGAATCCCGGCATGCCGTCTGGATTTTCATATTCGATCCGCACAGGTGCCTGCGCCTTTTCGTTTAAGCGCAGCAAGGCTTTTATTACCCGGAATTGCTCTGTTTCATCTGTATCTTCTACAATAGAAGTCAGCACGTGGGAGATAGAGATGCGATACATGGTTTCTTTACTATGCTGCCAGTTATGCTCGTAATCGTGAAAAAAGGCAGCCATCTCTTCTTCCGACTCTAATTCTTTCAGATCTTTTTCTTTTACCCAAAAAGAATCGCCTGTGAGGGGCAGTAGGCCGGGAATCAGATCTTTTTGCTTTTCTTTGCTGACCCTGGCCTGGAATAAGACATAATTGCATAATAAAGGCTTATTAGATTCGGTTTCCGCAGTCACGGCGATTCCCTTCCGGTAATATAGCTTATCAATATTATAGTGTCTATAATCCATGAAAAGGGTATAAAACTGTCCTCTTTCATCGGTGAGGGTCATGAATATAACGTCTTTCCTGGAAATTAAAAATGGAATACCTGTATAAACAGCCTGGTATTCTATCCGGTCTCCTTTTACGTTTTCCGGTGTGCTGCGTATCGTTAATCTGGCCGAAGCGGAATCCCCGGTTGAATTTATAGACAGGGTAAATTCAGATATTTTTGCCCGTTTTATGTTCTTTGAATACATATATCCATAAAAAGTGCCGAAATACCCCTCGTCTCTTAAAACAGTCATATGCTCAGTGAACGCTTTGGCAGATGGGGCGATCTTTACGTCCTGGGAAGCAGGAGCGAGGACGGCTGCATAATCCAAATGCCAGTAGCGGCATAACGCAATGACAAGATGGAGGTTGGGGGTAGTATCCGTAGGTTCCTCTGAGAGAAGATCATTTAAGGTGGTATAGCTGACGGCAAAACCGTCAGGCTGCTCGGCAAGAGCGCGCTGTAAGGCATAAACAGACGGTCTAGCAGTTTCGTCAAGGGATTTGTAATAGCCGGCGAGGCGGCGTTTGATCGCTTTATTCTGCTCGGCTTTATCCGAGGAATACTTAAAATTCCCATTTACTTTTATCGGATGTTTTCCCATGAAAGATATCCTCCTGTTGTGCTGTTGCTGCTTCTGGTTTTGCCTGTCAGCCGGTGTGCCCATGCGCCTGCTATCTGGAACAGCTGGCCGCATTATTTCTGTGGGGTGGCTGAAATCCGGATGTATATTGATGTATCAAACAGGTTTTTTTGCTTCGATGTATTTTCCCTTATGTTAACATATATACTGTAAAAAAGAAAGTAATATCACGAAATTCTAATATAAATACACGGAAATAAAAGATATAATTCGCATGGTACGTTAAGGACAAAGAAGAAAAACCTTGGTACAATAGACCTGTAGCAGGAAAAGAAAGCTGAAAAAATTGACGGAATTTTAAAATTCCTCTTGCAAAACAGAATATATGTTTGTATAATGAATGTCACTAGAAGATAATGAGACGGTTTGTCTCAATAAAAATGCGGAGGTGAAATTTATGTCTAGAAAAAAGGATCCTGAATTGATGGATGCCATATGCGGCTTCATTGGCCAGTATTACCGTGAGAAACATATCTCCCCATCTATAAGGGAGATCGCAGAAGGTACCGGTACCTCCAGGGCTACAGCCCAGCGCTACCTGGTGGATATGTCAGAGTCCGGCAGGATTGTCTATAATGGGAAGGAGAGGGAGATCATGACCCCGCAGATAAAAAAATGCTATTCCGGATATATCTCCGCGCCTATAGTGGGAAGTATCCGCTGCGGAGATCCGGAGCTGGAGGAAGAGGAGGTGGAGGAATATGTCAGCCTTCCTAAGTCCATCTTTGGGGAAGGGAAATTTTATATCCTCCGGGCAAAAGGGGATTCTATGTTAGATACAGGCATCGAAGAAAATGACCTAGTAGTCATTCAGATACAGGAAACAGCAGAAGCAGGAGACATCGTGGTTGCTCTGGATGAAAATAATGAGAATACCCTTAAGATTTACAGCGGGATAGACAGGGAGAGCGGCGAAGCGGTTCTTAGCTATGCCAATGAAGAAAAGTATCCCAGCAGGGAGATACGGGTGAAAAAGCTCATAGTGCAAGGGGTGGCAAGACATGTGATCAAAGCCCTTCAGAAAAACGGATGATATATGTGCCGTATGGATGCAGTCCTATGATTTCAGGGAGGGAAATATATGCAAAAGATGAAAATAGAAAAAGATAACTGGAAAGAGTTTACATGGCATTGCCCTAACTGCGGGGCAGATTCTGTGGGGTGGAAAAACACTTCAGGGATGGCAAAGGCAGAATGTAAAAAATGTCATGCGGTTACGGTCCGGAAGGCTATGGGCCGTCGCCATGAAAGGTTTGACGTTTACCTGCCATAAAAAGAAAAATGAATAGGCATAACGACGGAAAGGTTGAGATGGAATAGGCTGCGTAATCCCTTTTCCAGGTCATATGCTGTGATATGGACCAGAGGTTTATCCAGATATTACATGAGAGGCCGCTGGCAAGGACAGATTGTTGGAGTATCAAGAATCTGCCTTTGTCAGCGGCCTTTTGTATAAAAGAATGAATACAAAAGCCCAACAGTTTAACAAGAAAGCCAGTTCTTTGTGATTCGATTCATTAGGTGGGCGGAAAGGAACAAAAGATGAATATGAGATATGATCCAAAAGAATGTGGAAAACGTATTGCCCGGCTGAGAAAGAAATCAGAACTGACTCAGATGCAGGCTGCGGAAAGATTAAATATCAGTGTAGAGCATTATCGGGGGATAGAAACAGGACGGAGAAATGCAAGTATTGAATTAATGATCGATATAGCATCCGAATTTGGTGTGACACTCGATTATCTGATCCTGGGATGTGACAGTGATCGGATGCAGATAAAAGAGATGGTCAGGGAACTTATTGAAAAGCTGTCTGAACTAGCGGAATAAGTGTTCAAATTAAGACCAGTAACTGGTCGTACCATGTACTCTTAAAATAGTTTTACAAGCAGTATGATTATCTTGCAGCTAAGGAAAAGCTGCAGGACCTTGAAAATAGAATAACCAATAACAGTTGACGTGACATCCTGCGGCAGGAGCACAAGGAAGATGCCGCTATAAGATAAGGGAAGACCGTATCTGCGATAAGCACTGGCCTGAAACCGGACGGCAGTCTGGTGATGCGAAGAAAGCTGCAGGATGGGATACACTTGTGGGAGGCAAAATCCCCATGACCGGTAAAACTATGAACTGCCGGAACCCGGAACACAAAGTATCCGGGCTGTGGCCTGGCCTATGCAGTCAGGCAGGCTGTTATTCCCACCCTGTAAGGAAACAGGGAACGGCCCGGGGAGTCGGGGACAAATAGGGCCAGGGCTTTTATTAAAGTATATGACTGTAGAGAAAAAATTTTTTTCGGTTGCAATAAAACGCCTCCTTGATGCATTATATAAATGAAGGGAAATGGTACAAAGGATTTTGTGCCCTTTTCTGAAAGTATGTAGTGTAAAGTATGAAAAAGATACGAAAGGAGAGGGTTTTATGAAGAGGAAAAGGTTACTGCCAGTCCTGCTTGCCGGGATCATGTATTTAGGAATGGGGGATATGGCCTTCGCCGGAGAGTTACAGGACAAGGACGAGGCCATTGAAGTCTTTGAGAGTACGGAAAACTTACCTGGGACAGAGAGTGAAGAACCAGAAGGAATGCAACAGATTGTGGAACAAACAAGAAGCGTGTCCGTACCGTCACAGGGGGAAGAAGGCATTACGCCGGAAGAAGAAAGCTTTACCGATGGTTCTTCGGGACAGCCGGAAGTTTTTTCCGCCGAAGGCGGGGGGATTTTTTCATCAGGAAGTGAAGATGCGGAAGGAACCGAAGGCCTGGAGTATGAATACATAGAAGAGACGGACAGCTACCGGGTGGTAAAGGGAGTGGACCAGAAACAGGTAGATATCCCTGCTTATTATGAGGGAAAGCCTGTGACAGAGATCGGTGCCTACGCTTTTGCAGGGTATGAAAATCTAAGGTCAGTGACGGCATTTGACAGCTCAGCCATTGGGATGATCCGGGAGGGAGCCTTTGAGAACTGCAAAAATCTCAGGTCGTTCAGCGTCGGGTATGCAGTCAGCATAGAGAGCAATGCCTTCCGCGGCTGTCACCGTATGAGTTGGTTTGCGGCTGAAGATGTACAGGGAGCGGAGATAGCCAGTGATGCATTCGACCCGGATACCAAAGTAATGTTCTTCGGTATTACTCCTCCCAGGGTCGAGGGATGTTATTGTGTAAGTGCGGAAGATGGATCGATGTTCTTCGAGGATGGGGTAACATTGCTTGAAGAGGGAATCGTCATAGAACTGCCCGGAGAAGAAAACAGACCCGTGTATTCTATTATCGATTACAGTGCATCGCAGGCAAGGATCGACCTGAACTATGTAGATTTTTGTAAAGAGAGCAACATCATAATTAAAAGAAAAACATTCTATGGATGTAAAAGCATAGAAGAGTTGATTCTTCCTGCATGGACAAGGATAATCGAGACCAAGGCCTTTGGGGAATGTACCAATCTGGAAAAGATCTATATCCCCGAAAGTGTATATGAGATTTCCGAAGATGCATTCATGGGCTGCCCCAAAGTAACTTTATATGTAACCAAAGGCTCTTATGGGGAAAAATACGCAAAGGAAAATAACCTCCCCTATGTTTACGATACCATCCAGATCGCTCCGGAAATCCAGAAAGTGACCGTTAATAAAAACATGATCACTGTACAGTTCAGTGAATTTACCGGGGATATGTATTACTGCATCCTTGGGACTGGGATAAATGAGGCTGGCGTACCGATCCGTTCAGGAAATAACGGAAGGATCGCCATAAGCCAGACAGGAAATAAGGTAGTCTTCCGGAATGTAAACAAGGGGACCTATTATATCGGGGCAAGAGCATTGAGTATTGACGGGGAGGAAAAGAGTTACAGCGGATGGTCAAAGCTTAAGAAGGTGCGGATCACAGCAGATACCCCAAAGCGGCCGGAGATAGCTTCCGCCAGCCAGACAGGGAACACGCTCCGTGTGACCCCTCTGATCCGTGACGGGGCGGATGGATATATCCTTATGGTATCCAGAGGGACGACGAAAAATGACAGTTCTACAGCCGCTGCAGCAGTCCCAGATCCTGAGAAAAAGACAGCATCCATTACAAAGGGAAACCATAAAGCAGCAACAATAAAAAATATAAAGGCAGGGACCTATTATATAGGGATCCAGTCTTTCAACCGGAACAGCGACGGGAGCAGGATTTACAGCCAGTGGTCGCCGCTGAAAAAGATCACAGTCAGATAACTTTAATGGAAAGCAGGGAAATAGGATCCCTGCTTTTCTTATGCCTGAAAATATCTGTTTTGACCTGCCTGTTGAAATAGATATAGAAAGAACCTAAATAATAAATCAATGAATCAGGAGGAAAAAATATGGCAACAAGAGGAAGAATACGTTATGGAACAAAGATAGGAAACAGATTTAATATTTCTAATGACATCGAAGAATTAAAGGAAGTAGATAGCAAAACAAACATTCTGACAGGATTTGATATCGATACGACCAGCTTTACTGGAGATGAAGGTTATTTTGTAAAGCAGTCCGGCTCCGGAGAAAAAGCCGTCCTGATCCGTGTGCAGAATTTGAATACAGCAAATCCTAAGGTACGTGGCTTCAAGCCACTTAATTATTCTACATATGGGATGGCATATTATGCGGATTATGTTTATATTACATCAAAAGGATCTACAGTTGTGAAGTCCTCCGCTAAATCAAGGAATGATACTCCAAAAGTGTATGAGGTAAAGGATACGGATGGAGCATTGTCTGGATGTCAGGCTATTACCCATTATACAGGAAATAAGTTCATCGTTATGGCAAAT
>DWYZ01000126.1 GCA_019118425.1 Candidatus Blautia faecavium
ATTTCCTTAATCTATATCTTTATAAAATTGAAATGACAAGAAAGCCTCTTTATTCATAAGAGGACAGGCATCAATGCCTGTCCTTCCCATACTATCTGAATTGTTTTAAGTTTCCTTTTCCTGCTCATGCACCTTTTGTCTTTGCTTCGTAAGATTAAAATACTCGTGAGAAATGAATCCGTGGTCCGCCAATGCCTGGAATACCTTTTCCTGCTGGGGTGTCATATCCATACCCACTGACGAATTATAATCTGTGATCACGCAGCCGGTCTTTTCAATGAGCCAAAATAACGTGGAGTCATTTTCCGGCACCATTTTAAAAATTTCGTCTTTTGTATAAGGAAGCAATTCCATCAATGCATTAAGATGCCCGCCCTCCCTGATCAGTCGGTAATCTCCGTCCGGCAGGATAATTCCATCACTGAAATTACTGTCCTGCTTCTTTTCCTTTAAAAGCTCTTCTGTTATCTTCATTTCCTCACCCTCGATACATTTTTTTCCGCAGACTTGCACGCCAAAACTCTTCCTGCAAGCTTTTGCAAAAAGGCTCTGTGAACTGCTGATAAACAGTCAGAACGGCCTGTATAAATCGCAGGCCGCTGACTCAGCATTTTTTCACTTTTAAGCCGCATGATGTTATTCTAACATGGAAAAATATTTCGTCAACTATTAATCTATTCTCCTATGCATTCTTCTATATAAAAGTATAGACAAAACCAAATTACTAGATTTTTACACCCTCGTCTTCTTTCGACTTTTTCAGCATTTCATAGGTAACCCCATACTTTTCCGCAATATCCCTGGCATAAGACAAGCCTTCCGGAGGAGCCACCCGGACACGGTAGGAACGTTCCCCGTCTTTTGTCTCCACGATCAGACTTGCGCCCTTATTCTCACTGGATTCTTTGTTCAGCGCTTCCACTTCTCTGGCCAGTTTATGCATATGGGTGTTATAAATCGTCCGTACTCCTAATTTCAGAAGTACCCTCACCACATCCCGGGCAATAAAAAATCCTTCTTCAAAAGAAGTCGTGGAAAAAGATTCATTTAAAAGAAGCAGACTTTGGGAAGTCGCTTCCATAAAGATCTCCCGAAATCTTTTGGACTCTTCTCCCAGCCTTCCCAGATCCATGGTTTTATTTTCATCCGCAGGATAGTGCGTAAAAATATTATCTGCCGGACTAAAAGAAAACGCTTCCCCGGGAACATAGATACCTCCCTGAGCCAGTAAAAAAGCAATACCCACGGCCTGCGTGATCGTCGTCTTTCCGCCCCGGTTCGCTCCAGTCAATATATAAAGGCGGTGCTCTGCGTCAAAATCCAGATCGTTTCCCACAATGCCGGCACTGTCCTCCTTCTTCTCTATCATGGACTGAGCCAGCTTCAGATTATAAATCCCTTTTCCCCGCATCTCCCGCTTATCCGTTTCCAAAAGTTTTGGTTTGGTCATAGAAAATCCTTTACCCTGCAGCTTTTCCACATACTCTGCCCAGTAAATATAATATAAAAGCTCCGGCAGTAAGGCAGATATGGTAGATGTGCTTACAGCTACATGGCGGGAAAGGATATGTTTCAACTTTTTTGTAATACGGGTAAGCATGGAGGTGACAGCCCGGTCCAGGATATGGGTTGCCTCCTTGCTCTGCTCATCATTGGAAATATCCGCCATTCCCTGATGCACAGCCCCGCCGGCAATCAGCCCCGGCACTCCTGTAAGAGCACTCACTCCTGAACCTTCCATTTTTCCTTCCTTAGAATCCCTTCCCGTAGTACGGATAGTATACTGGTTCTTCCATTGGTTTCCCTCCTGTATCTCATCCCTTCGGTTTAAAAAATCACAAAAATTAGCTACAATCCCTGATTTAACAAAAGCCTTGCTGTTAATGGACACGATCCCTACCTCAGACGGCTCATACCGGTCATTTAAATTTACTCCCAGAGTGATGCTTTTCACCTTGGATGTTTCCAGTTTCAGCGCGTCAATATCTTTTTTCAGCTCTTCAAAACCAGAATCTTCATAAATCCTTCCTGCATACTCTTTTAAAATCTTAAATCCCTCTGAATGGATATCCGCCTCTTTCAAACAAAAATAAATCTCCTGTATACACTGGATATATTCATCCATTTCCCCCAAACGATGCACAAGCTCCCAGACCCCGGAAGCATCCGACTCCTTTCCAAAACTCCCATAAGTCTTTAAAAAATCCACCCGGTCCAAAAGCTTCCGCAGCTTTTCCCGAAGCTCCGGCATAGTAAGTACATCCTCAAACACATCCAGACGATACTGGACCACTTCCCTGTCACCTGAAATACGAGTCATAATACCCTTGATCATCTTACGCTCCGGCTCCATCTGCGACAACACCCCGCAAAAATAATCCACCGCCAAATCATGCACCGTCTCCTCCGGCAAAATATTATACTCTGGAACCTCCCTTCCAGGATAAAGCAAACTAAACTCCTGCATTCCACACACCCTCTCCTCCGCCTTAAGACTGAAAAATTTATTCCGCACGCTTACCATAATGAAGGCAGATATATATTATTGGTAAATAAGCTTTACATACCATCTTATTAATGGTATAGGGTGAAAAACCAACATTAATTATCTACACCCCACCATAACCCCAAACTTGGCAGTACACTATACATCTTTTCGAACATAACTACCCACTTCCACAAACGCCCCTCATCACCAACCAAGTCCAACACACACTCCGTCTCTCCCGTCCAGAACCGCCAGCCGTGAGGGATGTGGGCTGCCGTCTGACCTCCCCTCTCCATCATACACGCATCCACCCCGGAAAACAATTCCCTTTTCCCCTCTCCCTCAAAAACGCAAAAATGCCCCACAGTCTGGCCTCACCGCCAAACCATGGGGCATCATAGGGGGGTATCTCCCCCGCATAAACTCCTTTATGCATTCCTCTTTATTCTACGATCACGCCGTCCTCATCCCAAAGGTCATGCCAATCATTTGCTCCAGGCCACAAAAATACCTGTCCTTTGATCAAACGATTATTCCTGTCCAGAGACTTAATGATCGCCATCTCTTCCTCTGTAAGAGGATCCTCTGTCACGCATTTTAGATTCATCGTATAGTTCTTTTCCTTCAGGGAAAATGGAATCGGTGTCTGTCCTCTCTGTACTGCCCATTTAATGCAGATGACTGCCGGATGTACTCCGTGAGCTTCTGCGATCTTCTTTAACTCAGGAACCTCGATATCCGCAATATCTTCCGGTGTCTTGTCTCTTTCCGGACGTTCCGGGGAACCAATGGGGCAGAAGCCTACCACCTGGATATTATGCGCGTTGCAGTAATCAAACAGCTCCTGCTGCTGGAAGCAGGGATGCAGCTCCATCTCAATGGCGGCCGGCTGGATCCTGCACAGAGGCAGTACTGCCTCCAGTTTTGGAATGGTCATGTTTGACATTCCGATATGTTTCGTCAGGCCCATATCCACCAAACGCTCCATCTGTCTCCATGTCTTCATAAAACGCTCAGCGGTAAAAGGCTTTGAATCAGGATTTCTGGAATCCACATCGCATCCTGGTGCATGATAATTCGGGAAAGGCCAGTGTACATAATACATATCCAGATAATCCAGCTTTAAATCCTTTAAAGTCTTAGCGCAGGCGATCAGAACATCCCCATCCCCATGCATATCATTCCATACCTTAGAAGCGATAAACAGCTCTTCTCTCTTAACTACGCCCTCTTCAAAGGCTTTGGCAAATACCTCTCCTATCTGGTCTTCATTGCCATAGCAAGCCGCGCAGTCAAAAGAACGGTATCCTACACGGATAGCTCCGGCAACGGAAGCGGAAACCGCATCCGGATCTGCATGGTCGCTTCCAAAAGTTCCCATGCCTACTGCCGGCATTTTAGCGCCTGTGTACAAAGTTCTCTGTGGAACAATGCCTGGATCAATAAATGTCATAACTTATTTCCTCCTTTAATGGTTTACTTGATTTTTTTGATATTAATCTGAGGAAGAAGTGCTTCCACATCTTCCATCACAATAAAACCTGTTTCCATGCGCATAGCATTGGCAGCAGAAACCGCGCTTGCCAGACGTATGGTTTCTTCCATGGAAAGCCCTCTGGACATTCCCACCGCATATCCCGCAATCATAGAATCTCCGCAGCCAACGGTATTCGCTGCATCTATTTTCGGGACTTTTACATCGAAAACGCCCTCTTTGCAAGAAACAAGCGAGCCGTCTCCTCCCAGAGAAATAGCCACGATCTCAATCCCGTCCTCATGAAGGTCACGAGCCGCCCGAAGCAGGCTCTCCCTGGTATTCATAGGACGTTTCGTCAATCCGCGGATCTCGTCAATGTTCGGCTTGATCATGGTTGGCCGTGCTAAAAGGCAGTCCTCCAAAAGACTTCCGCTTGTGTCAAGGATAACCGGCTTTCCTGCCTCTCTTGCCGCCTGGATCATTTCCCGATATAAAAGGGAGCTGGCCCCTTTCGGCGTACTTCCGGAAATCGTGACCACCTTGCATGCCCCTAAAAGCTCGTTAAATTTCTTCAAAAGGGCCGCGCAGTCCTCTTCCGTGACGGAAAAGCCCGGTTCCAAAAACTCTGTCTGCTTTTTCTCCTTCTCATCCCATATGTTGATGCAGGTCCGGCTTTCGCCTCTGCACCAGACAAACTCGCTTTTTATCCCTTTTTCTTCCACATGCTCACTGATAAACTTCCCTGCATGTCCGCCTAAGAATCCGGTAGCCGTCACTTTCTCGCCAGTAATGGAGGCCACTCTGGATACGTTGATCCCCTTTCCTCCTGCATTCGCGTCGCAGCTTTTTACCCGGTTTACATTTCCCACGCCAAAGCCTTCTACCACGTAGCGCTTATCAATGGCTGCATTTGCAGTTACTGTTAAGATCATTTCCGCGCCGCTCCTTATTCTTCATTCATCAAAAGAATCTTTCCCTGAACAAGCCCCGGAGTCTTATAAAGCTGGAATGCTTCCTGCGCCTGGCTCATGGGCATTTTTCTGTAGATAAATCCAGGATCGAATTTTAACTGTCCTGTAGCAAAATAATGGGCGGTAAGATCCCATTCTTTTCCAGGGAAAGGTGAGCTGTAGGACATCCAGGAGCCGGTAAGCTTAAATTCTTTTCTGTTCATATTTTCCCACTGGGCAGGGGTAAAGCTTAAATCCACATGAGGAGTTCCGATAAAGCATACATGAGCTTTATTTGCCGCCAGTTCAAAGGCCATATGCATAGTAGCAGGCTGTCCGGCAGTCTCGAAGACATATCCATAGCCCTTCTTTTTCGTAATATCCATTGCCGCTTCCATGTAATTGTCTTTTGTGGTGTTGATCACTTCGTCCGCGCCGAGGCGTTTCGCAAGCTCCAGCCTTTCTTCGCTGATATCAAAGACCACTACCTTTTTCGATCCGAAGATCTTCGCCCACTGCATGGTGAACATTCCGATGGTCCCGCCTCCCAGAACCGCCACATACTGGCCGCCCTGATAATCATTCTGGAACAGACCGTGCAGCGCTACTGTAGACGGTTCAAACATGGCGCCCTGTTCGTAGGAAATAGATGGATCAAAAGGAACTGCGTTCTGTTCCGGCAGCACTACATAATCCGCGTTGCTTCCCTGCTGTCTGGAACCAATGAAGCTGTAATGCTTGCACAGAGAAAAGTTTCCGTTTTGACAGTCGTCACATTTCATACAGGGAAGAAGGGGAGCAGCCGTCACTCTTTCTCCCACCTTAACCTTGGTCACGCCTTCTCCTACCTCTACTACATCTCCGGAAAATTCATGGCCTAACACGATAGGATAAAAATGCACCCCGTTGTGCAGTACGCGCGGAATATCAGATCCGCAGATACCAGAGGCTTTGACCTTTACTTTTACAAGTCCCGGGCCCACCTGCGGCTCTTCCACTTCCTGATAACGTACATCCTCATTTGCTACTACAACTGCTGCTTTCATGATTTTGATCCTCCTTCATGATTTTTTCATCATATCTTTTAAGTGTTCGTATAACTGTAAATAAGTCTCATATGTTTTATCGTATATAGCTTCATATTCCGGATTCGGCTCGTGGCGTCTGGTCTCCTTTACTGTCAGGGATACCGCTTCTTCGTAATCCTTATAGAATCCTACGCCTACCCCCGCCAGCAAAGCGGCCCCAAGTGTGGTCGCCGTATCGGAAGATGGAACCACAATGGGTTTCCCGGTAATGTCAGATTTAATCTGTGTCCAGAGCAGGGAGTTGGCTGAACCGCCCATTGCCCTTAATACCTGCACCTGCGCGCCGGCCTCCCCCGCCACTTCCAGATTATGGCGCAGGGAAAGAGCTACGCCCTCCATGCAGGCCCGTACCATATGCCCCTTCGTCTTAGAAAAATCCAGTCCGTAAAACACGCCTTTGGCCTCCGGATTCCATATGGGAGAGCGTTCCCCTGCCATATAAGGAAGGAACACCAGTCCGTCACATCCCGGAGCAACTGCCGCCGCAATGGCATTCAACTGATCCAGGGAAGAGGAACCTGTCTTTTTTTCCATCTCCCTTTCATATCCGGCGAACTCATGCTCGAACCAGCGCATAACACCGCCGCCGCCTGTAGTTCCGCCCTGAAGGAGCCACTGTCCCGGCACCACGTGATACCCCAGGATCAACCGCGGATCCGCCTTATAAGTGTCAATGCAAATGCTCATGCCTCCTGCCTGGCCGCCCTGCTCCTGGGTTTCACCCGGATGGATCACTCCAGCTCCCAAAGTACCGCAGGCAGCGTCCAGTCCTCCTGCCACTACAGGGGTTCCAGGACACAGACCGCATTCTTCTGCCGCTTTTTCTGTAACTGTTCCCACTACTGTGTCGCAGTTTACGATCTCCGGAAGGAAATCCATGGGGATCCCAAGCCTGCCGCACATCTCTTCATCCCATTTTCCTTCTCTCATGTCAAAGCAGTGAAGTCCATACCCCTGGGATAATTCCTGGGTAACGGCTCCGGTCAGACAAAAAGCGATATAACTGTTAGACTGTAATATTTTATATATTTTCCCGTATATCTCCGGCATATTTTCCTTATACCAGAGGATCTTCGCCGTGGTATAGGATGGCTGCAGGGAATTTCCGGCCACCTTAAAAATCGCGTCCGCGCCGATTTCCTCATTCAGCCGGTCGCAGATCGACTGGGCTCTGGTATCCATCCAGATCGGCGTGTTGGCAAGGACTTCCCCGTTTTTATCTATGGCAATAGCTGACCAGCTCTGTCCGTCGATTCCCACGCCCGCGATATCCTTTGCCTGGATATTTCCCTTTTCAAGCGCTTTATGGATAGCCTTGCAGACAGCTTCCCACCATTCTACAGGATTCTGCTCCGCCCATCCTTCTTTTGGATAATAAACCGGATAGTCTTTGCTGGCGGCTGCCGCAACTGTGCCTTCCCGGTCAAAGACAGCCACCTTACAGGCGCTTGTTCCTATATCGATTCCCAATAAATATGGCTTATCCATCTTTTCCCCTTTCTGACGCACTTCGCTGCGTCAATAATGGTAGATTTGGAAGTTTACTTCCAAACTTTCCTCCCGTTTCTGCCTGCTGGCAACGATCCAACCCGCCAGCAGCAGAATTTTATTCAAAGCCTTTTATATCTGAAGCCCATTTTATTTTTCTTTCAGCCATTACATTTTATTTAAGTTTCTCACGGATTTTCCCATGATTATTTCTGTCTGAAGCTTCAGGGTAACTGTTTTTTCTTCTGTTTCTTCTCCCACACCTAATCTGGAAAGGATCATCTGTGCTACCTTTTCTCCGATTGCTTCTGTAGGCTGGGATACGATCGTAAGCTTAGGACTGCAGGCTCTTGCGAACTGCAGATTATCAAAGCCGATCATGGACAGCTCCTTTGGCATGTGAATGCCCAGTTCATTTATACCAATAACCGCCCCCATGGTCATTTCATAATTTGTGACAAAGACGGCTGTCATCTGCGGATTTTTTTTCACAAGTTCCTCCAGACCTTTTACACCGCCCTGGATAATATAATCTCCATGATAGATCAAGGACTCCTGCACGGGAATCCCCCGTTTTTCATGGGCCGCATAGTACCCTTTCAAACGTTCCTGGGCAGTAAAAATTTCCTGAGGTCCCACTATGATTCCAATATTTCTGTGTCCGTTTTCCATGAGGAACTCCACCGCATCCTCTGCGGCTCTTTCGTTATCCACCAGCACACTGTCACAGGACAGCCCTTGTATCTTACGGTCTATAATAACAATAGGTTTTCCTGTCCGGTCAAAAGCCTTAAGATGAGTTCCTGAAACATCCACCGGCATATTAATAATCCCGTCCACCCGTTTTCTTGTAAGAAATTCTACCGCTTCTTTTTCTAAGTTCCGATCCGTGCGGCAGTCGCAGATGATGGTGGCATAGCCGTGACTTCTTAAAACATCCTCCATTCCCGTAATAATCTCAGAACAAAATACATTATTCAGTTCAGGGATTACCACACCGATCGTCTTTGTAGCGTTTGTTTTCAGGCCTCTTGCCACCTCATTCACTTCATAATGGAGTTCTTCAATAGCTTCCTCAATCTTTTTTCTGTTTTTTTCTCTTACGTTTCCGCCATTAAAATAAGAAGAGATCGTTGCCAGACCAAGTCCCGTCCGTCTGGCAATGTCTTTCATTGTCGCAGCCATAGGCCTCACTCCTGTCACGGATTTTTAATTTCTGGTCACGATACGGCCTGTAATATTTTTACTCTGCCTTTCCGTCACAGCCGCATACTTTCATTCTGCCTTTTACAAGCTCTTTCACTGCTTCGATCCCTGCTTTTCCATAAGCTTTCGGGTCAATAGTATCAGGTTTTTCTTCCAGGAGTTTTTTCACAGCCTTTGTATAAGCCGCACGGAGCTCTGTAGCAAAATTCACCTTGCAGATTCCTCTCTTCACGCAGTCGCTTACGTCCTCATCGGTAAGTCCGGACGCGCCGTGAAGAACAAGGGGGATATCCACTACTTTACGGATCTCGCTTAAACGTTCCTTATCCAATACCGGTGTTCCCACATAGAATCCATGTGCCGTACCAATGGCTACCGCCAGTGAGGTAACGCCTGTACGTTCTACAAATTCTCTGGCTTCCCCGGGATCTGTATTGGTATCCGCCTCAGCTTCCAGGTCGTCTTCTTTTCCGCCTACTTTGCCCAGTTCCGCTTCACAAGGAATGTTAAGGGCTGCCGCAACGTCCGCTACCTTTTTGCTCACTGCAACATTGCCTTCAAAGTCAAATTTCGATCCGTCGATCATGACAGAGGTATATCCTGCTTTCATGGCCTGCATAGCAAGCTCAAAGCTGCTGCCGTGATCCAGGTGCAGACACACCGGAACTGCAGCTTTCTTAGCTTCTGCCGCAACAATAGCAGCGTATGTATCCAGAGTTCCGTATTTGATCGTGGACGGAGTCGTCTGGATCATTACAGGCGCTTTTAATTCCTCTGCCGCCTGGATGATCGCTTTCACCATCTCCATATTTTCCGCGTTAAACGCGCCTACGGCATATCCTCCTTTTTGTGCATTTAAAAGCATTTCTTTTGATGTAACCAGTGGCATTTTGCTTCCTCCTTAAAAATAGAATTTGCGAAACCGAAACGTTTCTGTTTTGATTTATCTTACTCCTTTATACCAGATCTGTCAACCATAAAAATTTCATATATGAAAAGAAAAAAATACCTTTTCTTCCGGCACAGAAAGCAGTATATTATAAGTTAGCAGAATATTGAACATGCGGAAAGGAGAACTAAATCATGTTAAAAGGAATTCCTGAAATTTTATCACCAGAATTATTAAAAGTGCTTTGCGAAATGGGACATAGCGACCGTCTTGTTATTGCGGACGGAAACTTTCCTGTAGAATCCATGGGAAAAAATGCCATTACAATCCGCTGCGACGGACACGGAGTACCGGAGATCCTGGATGCAATCTTAAAGCTGTTCCCGCTGGACACTTACGTAGAACATCCGGTAAATCTTATGGAAGTTATGCCGGGAGATGACGTGGAGACTCCTATCTGGGATACCTATAAAGAAATCATCTCCAAATATGATGAGCGCGGCGAAGCTGTAGTAGGAAATATTGAACGTTTTAAATTCTACGATGAAGCAAAAACCGCATACTGCATCATTTCCACCAGTGAAAAGGCACTGTATGCAAACGTAATGCTTCAGAAGGGCGTTGTGATCAACGACTGATACGAATCAGTCCATACATAATACCTTATTTCATTGACAAAATATCCCCACTTGAGTTTACTTTAACAGGATAACGCTTTCACCTCCTTTTGTTAAAATATTTTAAACTCTTTGTGGGGATATTTCTTATTCTTTTTTATTATTTGCATTTAATATGGCTGTCTTCATCAGGCTTTTTCCGGCGGGTACTGCTCTATGGCCGGCTGGTAAGATACGATATTTCTCATCATGCCGCTGTCCGCCACGATACACTGTCCGGTAACGCCGTCCGCCATTCTTGTACACATGCCGTAGATGACCATTGCCACGGAATCCGCTGATGGAATCTCATCCAGCTTCGCCACGGTCAGCTCCTTTCCAATCTCCATCTGTTTTTCAGGAGGAAGCGTGCGCACCGGTCCGTTTGACAGGCCTCCCGGCGTCTTCATTCCTCCAGGCGCAACGGAATTTACCATGATTCCGTACCGTTTCAGTTCTTTCGCGATCTCATAGGTCATGGAGATCACCCCTCCCTTAGATGCGGCATAATGTGCGTATCCGCCGAATACCGGCTGCGCCAGATAAGCTACATTGGAGGAAACCAGAACAATCTTTCCCTTTACCCCATGCTCCACCATATATTTGCTCACATGCTTTGCACAACGGTAGGCTCCTGCCAGATTAATGTCTATGGTTTTCATAAACTCTTCCTCCGGCAGATCGTAAATATGGGCAAAGCTCCATGCCCCTCCTGAGGTCACTAATATATCTACAGAGCCGTAGGTTTTTGCGGTAAATTCTACCATATCCTTTACTTCTTCCTCACTGCGAAGGTCAGCCCTTTTAAAGGTCACGTCTGTATATCCTGCTTCGTTTAAAAGAGCCACTGCCGCTTCCCCTTTTTCCTTTGTAGAACCGGAAATCACTACCTTGGCGCCGCCCTGGAGAAGCCTCTGGGCAGTGCAGAAGCCCAGGCCGGAGGTACCGCCTGTAACGATAGCAGTTTTCCCCTTTACATAAAGCATGTCCTCCAGGGAAGGTGTATCTGTGATATAGCTGTGCATAATGCTGTCAGAAATCGCTTTTATATCCATCATTTAATTCTCCTTTTCTTTTTATTTTCCCTTCTAAGGCAGGCAGATTCTCATCTCTGCTTACTGCTGTGCGGCTTCGGTCAAATAAACTTCGGCTCACAGATGACCGCTTCATGTCCATGCATGGTCACTTTGTCTCCTGGCTTTAGAGAACCTTTGGTACAGATGATGGTGCCGTTATTTATTTCTTTCACATAACTGTATGTAATCTTCATACAGCGGCCTACACACTCACCATCCTTATAAACGAATTCTCCTTCGTTTCCTATATTTCTGCCCTTTATATGGATGTCCGCGTCAGCTACTGTAAAGCCTACTACTTCCCGTTTTGCTCCCTGGTCCCGGATTTCTTTCAGCACCTCTTTGCCGATGAATTCTTTATCCCAATTGATCCCGCCTGCTAATCCTACTTCATAAGGATTCGTATGGCGCAGGTCTCTCATATAATAGAATCCTGCCTCACAGGGCAGCGTCCAGGCCATTACCTGAAATTCCGTCACCTCTTTGCCTCCCAGGGATTCTGCCAGTTCCCGGAGTTTTCCTTCCATTTTGGGAGCCTCCTGCTTCGGGAAATAAATTTCAAATCCCAGCTTTTCTCCTGTAAATCCTGCCCGGTTGATATAAACAGGAATTCCCTCTATTTTATTTTCTCTGATCTCAAAGAATTTCTGGTCATCGGAAGGACGCTCCGTTAATTGATTGACCATTTCCAAAGATTTTGGTCCCTGCACCGCATACATTTCCCACTGCGGTGTGATATCTTCCCAGGCCGCCTGGTATTCTCCCTTATGCGCCTCGAACCAGCGGAACATTTCCGCTCTGAACAAAGTGGATATCCAGTATTTCTTTTCCCCCATACGGAAGATCACCACATCGTCAATGATCTCGCCTTTTTCATCCAGCATAGGAGTATAGCGTTCACGGCCTATGGCCAGATTTCCTATGTTTTTCGGGTAAATCCATTCTAAAAATTCTGTACAATCCTCTCCTGTCACCTCTACAATCTGGTGGGTCCAAAGATACCAGCCCACTGTGTTTCGGACAGCCATATGTTCACTGCGCTTCATTTCGTCATATTTATAAATATTTTTATATAAAACCGGATATGGGTATTTCATCATTGCATTCTCCTTTCCTGATACTCTCTTGCGGCCCTTAACAGAATTTATCAATTTTCTTTGCGATCTTGATCCGAAGCTTTTCTTCCGGCGAATCCTCTTCCCATAAAGACCACTGTGCATTGACCAGGCTCTTAGTGATTCCATACCAGAACCATACATATGCATCCACCATCTTAGGCATATTATTGGCAAGCGCCTTACGGTCTATCACATAAATACATTCTTCCTTATTAAAGGCTTCCACATCATACTGTACATGGCAGCACTGAAGGAACATTTCCAGGTATCCTCCCATAAGACGTCCGTCGTCTGTGCCGATGCTGTGAGGCGCTCCCAGCCATACCCGAAGGCCTTCTTTAGAAAAGTCATCCAGGAAGGTGGCTTTTCCTGCTGCTTCACAGACACAGTGAATCGCATGATCTACCTGTTCATTCGTGAGTTTTCCTTCCCGGATCAGATCATCCAGGGTTGGCAGAATGTATGTCGCCCCATAGGACATGGTTACCATGGGATAGGCGCTTCGCCAGTCTTTTTCCATATTCGTTCCGTTAGAGAAAAGATAATCGCACTCCTCCCTGAACATCATGGACTCGTCTACACAGTCCTCCTCATTGGTAAACTTGATCTGGTCTTCTGAACCTACCGGGCCAAAGCACTCCCACTGTTCATGAGGGGGCATGGGGAATTTTTTGCGGCATTCCGCTACAATACGGCAATGGCGGTCTCCGGCTCCTTTGGCCTCTACCATATGGTATTCCAGATGAGGGCCGTCCGGACGGAGCTTCGCCGCATGGTCCGCACATGCCTGCAGGGACTGGGTGGTAGAACGGCATAGCTCTGTGCCCACCAGATCCCAGTAACAGACATCTAGTTCTTTCTCCACACGATAGGTGCCGAAATCGTTTACACGGCCGCACATCAGAAGATCTTCATCCCCTGCGTCTCCTACCAGGCCGCCAACGAAATTTCCCCGCATAAAGGGATGCATATGAAGCTGGTCGGCGTTCATTTCCGTATATCCGGGAATTGCCTGATACACATAGCTTAAACGATTATAGGCGTTGATGCACATAGCCTGGCTTCTCTCTTTATAATCAGGAACAAGCACCCGAAAGGCCTGCATGATGGCGGCGCTGACTACGTTTGTGTAACGCTGTACATAGTGAGCTGCGTCATGGTAGGACAGCATTTTGTCCCAGGGGGATTTTACAGGGTAGAGTCCGGTGCCTACCTCTTTTGGAATGCGTGGATCGACTTTTTTACTCATAAGTGGTTCTCCTTTCTTTTCAATGTCATTGTATGTTTTGCTGATTTTATTGTATCAAACAAGGAAAATAATGTGCAGACTGCATAAATAGGAAAGTTTTACAGGGAAGGGCTCCATTTCTTTGCTGTTTTGTATCTTTTTTATGGAAAATTAAGGAAATGGCGGCAAAAAGCAGGCAGCAAAATGATGCTTGAAATAGTTTTAGAGAGTACATTATGTAGGAAATATCTCAGATAAATGTTTTTTTCTGGCATTTTTTGTTGAAAAATTATATTATATAAGCAGATTAATCCAAATATCAGTGTGCATTTTGTCGTTTTTTTTTGCAAAAGGGAGGTGCGTTATGTTACTTAATTTAGAGATTATTCAGGATTATCTGCCGGAAATATATCAAACCAAACTCTATGGACCTTCCAATCATTCCTGTACCGTTTCCCGTCCCCTGTTATATGAAAGCGGACAGGTTTTTCAGGAGGATACTTTATACCTGGCTGCAGGTGACGCTCTGCCTAAGGAACCTCCTTCTTCTGCCTGTTCCTTTATCGTTGCAGGCTCCCGGATACCTAAGGACTGGCTTTTAGGCGGTGTGTCCCTTTTAGTCATCTCAAACACTTCCAATGTGCTTCGTGTTTTTAACGCGGTCAGTATGGTCTACAATGCCTTTGACAGATGGGACGAGCAGCTTCGGGATGAGCTGGAAAAGGATATAGACTTTGATATCCGCCGGATCTTTTACCTTGGCGCACTGCAGTTAAAAAAGAATATTTCCATGATGAACCGCTCCCTCCAGAGTATATTCAGAGCTGTTATCGAAATACGTCCGGATGGTTCTCCAGAAATACGGATCAGCGATACCCCGCAATATATTGATTGGGAATGGACAGAAAAAATCAAGGAAGTCTGCAACCTGGAACGGATCATCACTGTACCCTATCTTTCTGAGATCAAAGGAACCCGAAATCGTTATTATTGCTATAATATATATTCTTTTGGGAATTTTTCCGGCTGTATTTCTTTCGGAGAAGAAGCAGGAAGCTTTAGGGACAGCGATTTTTCTCTGATGGATCATTTCTTTGGATATTTTCAAAAGGCTTATGAAAAATATCTGCACAGCTGTGCCAAAGAGGATAATTCCAGCCTGAACGCTCTCCATAAAATGCTGGATAACATCCCCGTAAGCCAGGAAGAACTTCTGCCCCTCACTCTGCATTCGGATGAAAAATGGTGTTTTTTCCGTCTAAAGGAAAATCGAAAAGTAA
>DWYZ01000127.1 GCA_019118425.1 Candidatus Blautia faecavium
AACAAATATAAAATATTTCACAAAGATTACACGTTGACAAGATATAACAATTAGTGGTTTACTAATTGTAACAAAAAAGAATTATTTCTAGGAGGAAAAAAAGTGAGATATTGTGAAAAATGCGGATTGCCGGAAACCTATCCGGACATAGAATTTAACGACCACGGTTCCTGCAATTACTGCGATTTTTATGACGAACATAAAGAGATCCTGCACGATCCGGAGAAAAGACATCAGATTTTTATAGAAAAGGTAGAGCTTGCCAAGAAAAAAGCGGCTGAGACCAATGCACCTTATGACTGTGTAGTGGGATTCAGCGGCGGGAAAGACAGCAGCTACATTGTCTGGCAGATGAAAAAAGTATATGGCATGCGCGTCCTGGCAGTGACCTTCCAGAACGGCTTCCATACAGAATACGGAAGAAATAATATAGAGAACGTGCTTCAGAAGCTGGATGTGGACTATATGACAGTCCGTCTGAATGAACAGGATCTTCGCTTATACTACAGCAAATGTGTGTCCCTTATGAAAAATTTCTGTTCTGTATGTTTCCACTTTGGAAATTATTACTGCCATAAAATTGCAGGGAAATTCGGCATCCCGCTGATCGTAAACGGAAGGACGAAAGGCCAGATCCTGCAGAACGCTTTATCTACAAGGGGCATTGAACCCTTTGAGATTTCTTATAATCTGAAAGATTTTGAATACCAGATGTTCGGCAAGCTGGTGGAAAAATGTGCAGAGCGTAAGCTGATGGATTACCTGGATGATGTGGAGGTAATGAATCTGTCCTTCTTTGCTTATCACGATATCACAGAGGAAGAGACCATGAAGTTCCTGGAAAAAGAGATCGGCTGGAAACGTTCCGGTACGGGACTTCCCCATGCAGACTGCTGGGCCCATGCGCTGGCAGAGAATTTCAGCATTGAAAAGAAAGGGTATCCGGTGCGTACGGGAGAACTTGCCGTCCTTGTGCGCCGCGGGGAATTGACAAAAGAAGAGGCATCTGCTATTTTAGAGGATGACAGGAAGGTATATTCCACTGTTGATCCGAAATTAAGGGAAGACTTTAAAGAAAGGATCAAGCCACGTAAAGGGAAAAAAGCGTGAAGGGAGTTTCCTGGATGATTTATAATATTTTAGATTACCTGGAGAGAGCCGAAAGAAAACATCCGGATAAGATCGTATTCGCAGACCCTGACCGGGAAGTGTCCTATAGGGAATGTGTTAAAAACGGAAAGGCCATAGGAACGGCCATTGCCCAAAAGGGTGCCCCCAGGCAGCCTGTGGCGGTTTTGATCGACAGGGATGTGGAAAGCGTTGAGATATTTATGGGAAGCGTGTATGCAGGCAACTTTTATGTGCCTGTGGGAAAAGCGCTCCCGCCGGGAAGGATCTCCATGATCCTTGATACGGTAAAACCCGTTTGTCTTGTATGCAGGGAAAAGGATCTGCCTTTTGTGGAAAAACTGGGTTATGCAGGCTGCGTGCTTGTGTATGAGCAGCTTTTGGATACCAGAACAGACGAGGGGCTCCTTGAAAGGATACGAAAGAGCCATATTGACACAGACCCCCTTTATGCAATTTATACTTCCGGTTCTACCGGAACGCCTAAGGGGGTGCTTGTGTGTCATCGTTCTGTCATCGACTTGGTAGAGCGGTTTGCAGAGTGCTTCTCTTTTACAGAGGACGAGGTGTTTGGCAATCAGGCGCCTTTTGATTTTGACGTTTCTGTGAAGGATATTTATTCTGCTCTTCGCAATGGTGCGACCATGTATATCGTGCCTCAGAAGATGTTTTCCTTCCCGAAGCTTCTTATCCCCTATCTGAATGAAAAGAAAGTTACTGCGGTTATCTGGGCAGTATCCGCCCTGGCCCTTGTGGCGACCTTTAAAGGATTGGAAAAGGAGCGGCCTGCCTATTTAAAGAAGATCATGTTTTCCGGTGAAGTGATGCCCATAAAGGTTTTAAACTACTGGAGGGAAAAACTGCCGGACGCCATGTATGTAAATCTTTACGGCCCCACGGAAATTACCTGCAATTGCAGCTATTATATTGTGGACAGAGAGTTTTCCCTGAATGAAACTCTGCCTATTGGGGAAGCCTTTCCCAATACAGACATGTTCCTTCTTAACGAGGAGAACCGTCTGGCAGGGGAAGGGGAGCTTGGAGAAATCTGCGTGCGGGGAACTTCCCTTGCACTGGGATATTACAGAAATAAAGAGGCCACAGAAAAAGCTTTCTGCCAGAATCCTTTAAATACAGATTATCCGGAGCTGATCTACCAGACGGGCGATCTGGGAAAATACCGGAACGGGGAAATTTTTTATGTTACCAGAAAAGATTTCCAGATCAAGCATATGGGACATCGGATAGAGCTTGGAGAGATCGAGACGGTGCTGGACGGACTTGCCTACATCTCCAGAAGCTGCTGTATTTACGATGGAGAAAATGAAAAGATCTATATGTTCTATCAGGCGGAAGAACCCTGTGAGAAACAAATCGTCAGGGATTTGCAGGTTTATCTGCCTAAATATATGTGCCCCAATAAATATATTTACCTGGAGCAGCTTCCGCTAAATAAAAATGGAAAGATAGACAGGGCGGCACTAAAGGAAAGGTATATCATAAATGGAAAAAATTGAATCCTCCGCCCAATTCGGAGGGCTTGTAAAAGAATTTAAGAAAAACCATAAAGGAGCCCAGTCCAACTGCTTTTTTCTTCCGGCTGAGGTGGAAGATATGGCAGGGCGGGGAAAGTTATATTACGAACAGAAACCGGAAGGATTATATTTCCTTGTGACAGAGGAGTCCTGTGCCAGACTGTATTATTATGTGGATAAAGATGCACAGGTTTCTATGGACTTTGGAAAGGAAGACCTTGTTAAAAACGCAGTTATCCTGGATTATGTTTTCCGGGGAGATGAGGAGACGGCCCTGAAAAAAGGCGGCTATGAAAAATGGCTGGAAAAGGGTTTCATCCCCTATAAAAGATACCGCCGGATGGAGTGCGCAAAAGGAGATTTCCATCCGCCGAAAGACTATAGTGAAGCCCAGCACAGGTTTCGGGCAGAGAAGGCAAAGCCGGAAGATTACCGGGAGATATCCTCTCTGTGGAAGAAGAGCCTGGATGTATACAGCACATTCCTTTTAGAAGAGCAGGAGTTTACCGAGTCCTGTGAAAAAGGAGAGATTATTGCTATGCGTCTTTCTGACGGAACAGTATTTGCTGTAGCGATGGCGATTAAAAAAGGAAAAAATGCCTTTTTGCAGCATCTCTCTGTGGAACCTTCCCTTCGTGGAAACGGAATGGGAAAGGCAATGTTTTGTGCAGTCGTAACATTCGCCTATGAAGAGTATGGCGTCGAGAAAGCGAATTTCTGGGTGGATGAAAAGAACTCCCGCGCCATCGGTATGTATATAAAAGGCGGGTTTACAGATGATGGTACTGTTTCCAGGCAGTTTATTCTGGAGAAAAAATAAAATATTACCATTGCCCCAGCCCAGGCTGGCGGAATAAAGAGAGGAGAAAAAACATGAGAGAAGATTTAATGGAAATTCTTACAGAATTAAGGCCGGAGGTGGATTTTGCCACAGAAACACAGCTTATTGATGATGGAATCCTGGATTCCTTTGACCTTGTTTCTCTTATTGGCGAAATCAATGATTCCTTTGATGTAGAGATCTCTTTTGACGACATTGAGCCGGAAAACTTTAATTCTGTAGAGGCTATGGAAAAACTGATCCAGAAGCTTCAGGGCGAGGAATAAGGAAAAAGACCATGAGAGAAAAGCTTACGCCTAAAGACGTAGAAAAGATAGAGCAGGAGATAGAGCATCGTAAGCTGGTGATCCGTAAAGAGGCCATTGACGCGGTCAAGGAAGCGCGGGCCCAGGGGGATTTAAGTGAAAATTTTGAGTACTATGCTGCAAAGAAGCATAAAAACCAAAATGAAAGCAGGATCCGTTACCTGGAAAGAATGCTTAAGACAGCGGACATTGTGGCAGATACGTCCAAAGAGGACGAGGTGGGAATGGATGACATTGTAGAGGTCCTTTTTGAAGAGGACAATGAAGTAGAACGCTATAAACTGGTGACTTCTATCAGGGGAAATTCCCTGGAAAACCGTGTGAGTATTGATTCCCCCATCGGCGCCGCATTAAAAGGTCATAAAGTCGGAGACCGTGTAAAAGTTACGGTTAACGATGACTATAGTTATTATCTTATCATCCGCTCCATAGATAAAACAGGAGAAGAAGATGAGGAGATCCGAGGATTTTAACCAAATCAGGGAAACAGTGAAGGGGAGGCGTGCCTGTGGGATTACGAATATCCGCTTGACAAGAGTTTGAACGGGAAAACACAGTTTCGTGTTTTCCCGTTTTTCGGTATTTAACCCAATCAGGTATGTCCCCATCACAGGCAAAATAGGGAGTATTTTGTCGGATTTTACATAAATTTTACATTCGGGTGGGGAAGAATTTACATAAGCCAGTTAAAATGAGGTTATATTAAAATTAGGTAAAGGAGAAAAACTATGGATTTTTTCGGCATACTGACATTACTGGGCGGTCTTGCCATGTTCCTGTACGGCATGCAGGTTATGGGAGATGGTCTGGCGAAAGTGTCCGGCGGAAAGCTGGAACAGATTTTGGAAAACCTCACCTCCAGTAAATTAAAGGCGGTTCTTTTGGGACTTGGAGTGACTGCAGTGATCCAGTCTTCCTCTGCGACTACTGTTATGGTAGTAGGTTTTGTAAACTCCGGCATTATGAAGCTTACACAGGCTGTTGGCGTGATCATGGGAGCGAATATCGGTACTACCGTCACCTCCTGGATCTTGAGTCTTGCCGGGATTGAAAGTGAAAACTTTTTTATTCAGCTTTTAAAACCTTCATCTTTTGCACCGATTCTGGCGCTGATCGGTGTGGTATTTTTGCTGTTCTGCAAAAGTGCAAAGAAAAAAGATATCGGAACCATCCTCATCGGCTTTGCTGTATTGATGTTTGGTATGGAGACCATGAGCGGCGCTGTGGAACCGCTGGCTGACGTGCCGGAATTTACAGGAATCCTCACTGCATTTTCCAATCCGGTATTCGGTGTGCTGGCAGGAACGATACTGACTGCCATCATCCAGTCTTCCTCTGCATCTGTAGGTATCCTGCAGGCTCTTTGTATGACAGGAGCTGTACCTTATGCGTCCGCTCTGCCTATTATTATGGGACAGAATATCGGAACCTGCGTGACGGCGCTGCTTTCTGCTATTGGCGCTAAGAAAAACGCAAAGCGTGCAGCGATGATGCATTTATATTTTAATTTAATTGGTACGATTGTATTTTTGTGCGCATTTTATCTGGTAAATTCATTTGTGCATTTTCCGTTTATGAGTGAGGCTGCTACGCCGGTAGGAATCGCTGTTATGCACAGCACCTTTAATATTACGGCTACAGTCGTATGGCTGCCATTCTCTGATATACTTGTTAAGCTTGCCTGTCTTACCATCAAGGATAAAAAAGAAGACGAGATTCCGGCAGAGGACAGAGATTTTATGATCCTGGAATCCCGTTTCCTGGAAAAACCATCTTTTGCTATGGAACAGGGAAAGAGTGCGGCGAAACAGATGGCGGAGGAATCCCGTCAGGCACTATATACAGCATTAGGGCTTTTGGACGACTATAAAGAAGAAAAAGTGGAAGCCGTGCAGATGATCGAAAGCAAGGTGGACCGTTACGAAGACGAGCTGGGTACTTATCTGGTTAAGTTAAGCCACAAGGACCTTACAGAAAAGGACAGCCACAGCCTGTCTATCATGCTTCACTGTATCGGAGATTTTGAAAGGATCTCGGACCATGCGGTAAATATTATGGAATCCGCCCAGGAACTTCATGAAAAGAATGCGCGTTTTTCCGATAAGGCGATAAAAGAGCTTCATGTCTTGATAAAAGCGGTAAAAGATATCGTGGATATGTCTTATACGGTATTTACCCAGCAGGACGTAAAACTTGCCAATGCCATCGAACCTTTGGAAGAAGTGGTGGATGAGCTGAGCCAGGAATTAAAGAGACGCCACGTAAAACGTCTGCGTGAGGGTTCCTGTACCATAGAGATGGGCTTTATCCTTTCTGATATCACCACAAGTCTGGAGCGTATAGCAGACCATTGCTCCAATATCGGGGTATGTGTTACCCAGGTAAGGGAAGACCTTTACGATACCCACAGCCATATCGACATCATGAAAAATGCACCGGATGATACGTTCCACAATGATCTGGAGCAGGTACGCTTAAAATACCAGCTTCCGTAAGAAGTCTTGTGTGCGATGGAAAAAAAGGGTATACTGAGATTGAAGAAAAAAAGGGGAAAGTGAAATGATATATTGCGTGGAGGATGAAAGGAATATCAGAGAGCTTCTCGTATACACACTGGAGACCACTGGTTTTTCTGCCAGAGGGATTTCAGATGGGAAGGAACTGTTCGGGGAGCTGAAAAAGGAGAGCCCGGAACTTATTTTGCTGGACATCATGCTTCCAGGTGAGGACGGATATACTATCCTGGAAAAATTAAAAAGCGATTTCTCCACAAGAGATATCCCGGTCATTATGGTAACCGCCAAGGAGACAGAGTTTGATAAGGTGCGGGGATTAGAGGGCGGAGCCGATGACTATATTACAAAACCTTTTGGAATGATGGAATTTGTGGCCAGAGTGAAGGCGGTGCTGCGCAGAAGCCAGAAGCAGAATGATGACAAGGAAGTAAAATGCGGGGAGCTTCGGATCCACAGCGGAAAACATGAAGTGAAGCTGAACGGGGAAAAGATCGAACTTACCCGCAAGGAATTTGAGCTTTTGCAGTATCTGGTGGAAAATAAGGGGCTGGTCATGACCAGAAATCAGATCCTCTGCCATGTATGGGGATATGATTTTGACGGTGAGACAAGAACTGTGGATGTGCATGTGCGGACTCTGCGTCAAAAGCTGAAAAGTGCTGGAAATATGATAGAGACTGTGCGCGGCGTAGGTTATCGTATAGAGGAATAAGATGAAACAGCGTATTTTAAACCATGTGAGTATACTGGTGGTTCTGTCAGTGCTATTGACTTTCATTGCCGCCAGTGTGGTCATGTATGGAAAATTTAATACATACATGAAGGAAGGCATCCGGGATGAAGCGGAATATGTCCGAAATGGAATTGAGGAAATGGGAGAAGAGTATTTAAGCACGAAGCTGGACTCTCTTACCGCTACCCGGATCACTCTTATCGATCCCCAGGGAAATGTACTTTTTGATTCTCTGGCAGACGCACAGGAACTGGAAAATCACAGTGACCGTACAGAGTTTCAGGAAGCTGTGGCGGATGGATATGGAGAGGAAGTGCGCTTTTCAGAAACTTTATCAAAACAGACTTTTTATTACGCCCTCCGCCTGGAGAATGGAAATATCCTGCGGATGGCAAGATCAACAGACAGTGTGTTTTTAACGTTAATGTCCAGCTTTACCCTTTTAGGGGCTTTGATGGTCATTATTCTGATCCTGGAATTTTTTCTGGTGCAGAAGCAAACGAAGGAATTGATCGCCCCCATCAACGAGCTGGATCTGGAACATCCGCTGCGCAATGTGTGCTATGAGGAACTGCGGCCTCTTCTGGTGCGTTTGGATCAGCAGAACAGGCAGATTGTAAGCCAAGTGGAGGAGCTTAAAGAGGCGGAAGCCATGCGCAGGGAATTTTCTGCAAATGTTTCCCATGAGCTGAAGACTCCTTTGATGTCTATTTCCGGTTATGCAGAGCTGATGATGAACGGGATGGTGAGACCGGAAGATGTTCCGGATTTTTCCGGCAGGATCTACCACGAAGCCAGCAGGCTGACCAATCTTGTGTCCGACATTATCCAGCTTTCCCGGCTGGATGAGAAAAAAAGCGACATGCCTTTTGAGATGGTGGATATTTACGAGCTTGCGGAAGATATTGTGGCTCATCTTACGCATGCTGCTGAGAAAAAGCGGATTGCTCTGACTTTGATGGGAAAGCCTGTGGCTATCCGTGGGGTACGCCATGTGCTTTATGAAATGTTTTTTAATCTGGCGGATAACGCGGTGCGATATACGTATGAGGGCGGAAATGTAGGTATCTATGTAGGTGTGAAAGAGGGCAGGCCTTTTTACTGCGTCCAGGACAATGGCATCGGGATACCGAAAAATGAACAAAGCAGAATTTTCGAGAGGTTCTACCGAGTGGATAAAAGCCATTCCCGGCAGACCGGCGGCACAGGGTTAGGGTTGTCTATTGTCAAGCACGGGGCTGCCCTCCATCATGCAAAAATAAATCTGGAAAGTGAACCTGGAAAGGGAACGAAAATGGAGCTGGTGTTTTAAACACCAGCTTTTTCCATTGCTGGATCTCCTAAAAAAGATGATGCAGAAGGCTTGGGAGAGTGCTATAATAACTCTGTCGCAGTATCACTGGAAAGCGATAAGAGAAAAACGTAAAAAAGAAGAGTATAGGGAGAATGTTATGAGTATCGTAAAGGTAAGAGAATATTTTAAACAGTATGGAATGGAGGAGAAGATTCTGGAGTTTGAGGAGTCCTCGGCTACTGTAGAGCTGGCAGCCCAGGCTGTGGGCTGTGAACCGGCAAGGATTGCAAAAACCCTTTCGTTTATGGTGGAGGAAAAGCCGGTGCTGATTGTGACTGCAGGAGATGCGAAGATCGACAACAGTAAGTATAAGGGCTTTTTTAAGACAAAGGCGAAGATGCTTTCCCGGGATGAGGTGGAAGAGCTGATCGGCCATGGGGTAGGCGGCGTGTGTCCCTTTGGGATAAAAGAGGGAGTGTCTGTGTATCTGGATGTTTCCATGAAACGTTTCCAGACTGTCTTTCCTGCTGCCGGAAGCGGAAACAGTGCCATTGAACTGACGATCCCGGAATTGGAGAAATATTCCAATTGTACAGGCTGGGTGGATGTTTGTAAAAACTGGGAGTAAGGAAATGCAGACAGATGCAGTCTGTTTTAAAATTAACTCTATAATAATAAATAAATTTAGTTGAAAACGGAATAAAGAAAAAGTATAATAAAATTGTAACAAAATTGTCGAAAAACTGAGGAAAAATTAAAAAACAACTTTTGTCAGGCGGCACAGGCTCCAGCGGCTTGAAAAAAAGTTGTGAACCAGTGACAGGAAAGAAGGTAAGCAAATGAAAGGAAAAAGGTTATGTGCAGTATTGCTTACGGGAATTCTGGTTCTTCCCACGCCGGCTGTAAATGTGCTGGCGGCAGATTTCTCGGATAGTGTGACAGAAGAAAAAAACAGTTTGGAAGATCTGTTTACCTCGGGAGATTCCCAGGAAGATAGCTCTAAGCAGGCTCCCGGACAGATTTCTGCGGAAGTTCCCCCCATATTTACCGCAGGAGAGGAAACAAAGATACAGGAGACGGTGGTCGTTCAGAATGTATCCTACAAGTATGATGGGGAAACGGATAGTTATTTTGTTCCGGCAGAAGCCTACAGCGGCAATCTGCTAAACAGCACCATCGCCTTGGTGGATGAGGCAGATGGAAAAAAAGTAACGAAAATCCAGGATAAGGCATTCTGTAATCTGCCCGAACTTAAGTATCTGTATATACCATCCAGTGTGATACAGATTGAAGGAGAGATTTTCCATACAGAGGCTTCGGTTACGATCTATGGAAAGGAAGGATCGGCAGCCCAGGAATATGCGGCGGTCCATGGACTTCCTTTTATAGCGGAAGGATCCCAGTCCCAGGATCAGCTTGTGGTGCAGGATGGTCTGGTTTATCTCTATGAAGAAAGCGGAGACGGCTACTCTGTGACAGGCTACAACGAAGCCCTTCCCCAGGAACTTTTTATTCCGGAGACAGTCAATGGAAAACCGGTTATTAAAATCGAAGATTCTGTGTTTTCCCAGTGCAGCAGACTGAAAAAAGTGACGGTTCCGGGAACAGTAACTTCCATAGGTGAGTACGCTTTTTATATGGCAGCAAACCTGGAGGAAGCTATTTTGCAGGAGGGTGTGCAAAGCCTTGGAAGTTTTGTGTTTGCCGGATGTACGAGCCTTAGAAATGCAGTCCTTCCGGACAGCGTTACCCAACTGGGAGCATCTGGATTTCAGGACTGCCCCTCTCTTGAGAATGTGAGGCTTTCCGCCGGATTAAAGGAAATTTGTTACTATATGTTTGCCAACAGCAAATTGGATAATGTTCTTGTGATACCGGAAGGTGTGACAGAGCTGGAATGGTATGTTTTTTCAAACTTTGAATGTGAAAAAGTAATCCTTCCCAATACCCTCACTTCCATTGGGGACCGTGCATTTATAGGCGGGAAGATGGAGGAGGTAATAGTTCCGGATTCAGTGACTTATTGGGACATCGGCGTATTTACAGCCAGCGATATTGACCGCATTGTCCTTGGAAATGGCCTTACGTCCATCCGTATGAATACTTTTAAAAACTGTAAAAATATGAGGGAATTTATCATTCCGGACAATTTTGTGGAAATAGGAAAATATGCGTTTATGAATACAGGGCTTTACCGGCTTTATATCCCGGCCAGCGTAAAGCGGATCCATAAACAGGCGTTTGCAGGAAGCAGCCATTTGACGCTGTTTGTGGAGAAAGGTTCCTACGCAGAGCAGTTTGCAAGAGAGAACGGGATTCCCTATGATACTGGAGATATAAATGATTCGGTAGAATATGTGGACGGGATCGAATATCAGTACCAGCCTGATGAAGAAACATATATGCTGGCATATGCAGATGAGGATCTGATAGGAGAGATCGTGATTCCATCTGCCATTCAAGGGATAAGTGTTGGGGGGATTAAAGAAGGTGCCTTTGAAAAATGTACAAATACATTTTCCGTGACTTTGCCGGACTGTGTAACGTTTATCGGAGACCGTGCATTTAAAGGAAGCGGATTAAGCAGGATCATTCTTTCTCCCGGCACAGAGAGCATCGGGGAAGAGGCATTTGCCCAGTCACGGCTTGAGGAGATCATACTGCCGGGAAATATAAAGGAATTTGGGGAAAAGGCATTTTATAATTGTACCAGCCTGAAATCTGTTTCTATGGAACAGGGGACAGCAGAAATCCCCCGGGAAACCTTTTACGGATGCAGCGCCCTTGAAAGGATCGCTCTTCCCGAAGATCTGGAAATAATCGGAGTGCGGGCTTTTCAGGGATGCGGCTTCACCCATATAGAACTTCCCCAGGGGCTTTCAAAGGTGGGCTGGTGGGCGTTTGCCCAGTGTACTGCTTTAAAAGAGATAACCATTCCAGGAACGATAAACTCTCTTACAAGCGGAGTTTTTAAAGACTGTACATCACTTGAAAAAGTGACTTTACAGGATGGAATCCTGGAAATCGGAGATATTTTCAGCGGATGTGAGGCGCTTAGAGAGCTTCATATTCCAGACAGCGTATACGGTATATATGGTATGGCTGTAAATGAAAACTGTACGGTATATGGAAATACAGAGTCTACAGCAGATCAGTACTGCAAAGAAAAAGGAATTTCTTTTATATCTGTAGGAGAATCCGTCTTGGAGACGCCAAAGATTACCTCCAGTGTGTACCAGGATAACGGAGTACATGTGGAGCTGGATTCCAGATGTGACAATGCGCAGTTTTATGAGTATGTGATTTCAGAAAGTCCCGATTTCCCGGAAAATGGGAGCTATCTTTATAAACAGGAAAAAAGTTCCCGTTTGTCACAGGACTTCCTTTATCTTGAGAAAGGCACCTATTATCTTTTTGCCAGGTCTATGAGAAACCTTTCTGACGGAAGTACACAGTACAGTCCCTGGTCTGAAAGGGAAGAGGTGATAATTGCCATAAATACACCGGATCCATCGCCTGTTCAAAGCGTGAAAGTAAAGGGAAACACAGTGACTGTAACCGTAAAAAAATCAGCAGGAACGAAAGGATATGGGATAGTTCTGGCAGATTATGTGGAAAAAGAAGGCTGTCAGGAGCTTGTGAATCCTTTGTATATCCGTTATGCCTCAAAAAATAACAGATCAACTGTCTATACATTAAAAAATGTACGGATGGGTTCTTATGAAGTGTTTGCCCGCACGTATACTCGAAATGACAGCGGAAAGAATGTATACAGCCGCTGGTCCGTGTTTGATAAGACGATAAGGGTAAAAAGATAAGGAGAAAACAGAAAATCCGGTTACTATTTATTTCAGGGGGATGCAGCTTTATGGCGGCATCCCCCTGAATGTATGTATCTTATAAATCTGTTTTGGATAAAGCAGCCTCATCTGCGATGATCACAGCGTTTGGATGGAACTGTAAGATAGAGGCAGGAACCTGCGGCGTTACCGGTCCGGTGATCACCTGATTTAAGATATCAGCTTTATCAGCTCCGCTTACCACCACTAAAACCATCTTTGCACGCATAATAGTGCCGATCCCCATGGTGTATGCCTGTCTGGGGACATCTGCTTCACTTTGGAAAAAGCGCTTATTTGCCTGGATGGTCACTTCGGTAAGATCCACACAGTGGGTCTCGTCAGGAAAATAGTCTGCGGGCTCATTAAAACCAATGTGTCCGTCATGGCCAAGGCCAAGAAGCTGAAGATCCACAGTCCCTACGCTGTGAAGGATTTCATTGTAGGCGCTGCAGGCCTTTTCACTGTCTGTTTCTGTTCCGTCTGGAACGAATGTGCGCTCCATAGGAATATTTACTCTGTTAAACAGATGGGTATTCATAAAATAGCGGTAACTTTGGTCGTTGGAAGCGTCCAGTCCTTTATATTCGTCCAGGTTGACCGTAGTAACCGATGAAAAGTCCAAATCCCCCTTTTCATACATGGCAGTCAGGTTATCGTATGTTCCCACTGGGGATGAGCCTGTGGCAAGACCCAGCACGCAGTCCGGCTTCATGATTACCTGAGCGGCTATGATATTTGCCGCCTTACGGCTGAGTTCCTGATAATCCTTTACTTTGTACACCTTCATAATTTTTTTCCTCTCCTTCTTTTATATAAAATTTGCAACCACCATAGAAAACCTGTATCAGGATGAATGTCTGCCTTCAGAGAGTGCCTTGATAGAAGAACTGTACTCAGAAGGAGTCATTCCTGATATTTTTTTAAACTGTCTGGAAAAATAGTGGATAGAGGAATAGCCCAGATATTCAGAAATCTGGGTAAAATTCAT
>DWYZ01000128.1 GCA_019118425.1 Candidatus Blautia faecavium
CAGAATGGTAAAATATAATATAAATTATACGGGAAGACGGATGGGATGACAATAAGAAACGTATAGCGGTAAAAATGATTTCGCCGTCATATGGGGCTTTTCGCCGGATTCTTATTGAGCAGGAGGAAAAACGATGGAATTATTTGATAAATTGTTTTCAAAAAGTGAAAAGACAGATCAAAATCAGGAGACGCCGAAAAAGACTTTAGAAGAACTGGTACAGGCTTCTTTGGATTTCCTTATTAAAAAAAAGGATGGTGAAACACCTGCAGCTACTTTCCCTATTCCAGGGACAAGAAATATAGCAAGACTGTACTTTGGGCCTGTTGACAAAAGAAAAGACGCAAGATGGCATTATACAGTGGGCGTATATAAAAAAGGTACAAATATGCTGGTTTCCCACTATTTAAAAAGCGGCACAAAGGAAGAGGTTTATGAATATATAAAAACGGAAGAAAATAAAAATCAGACAATCACCTCTGTAAAAGAACTAAGCGAGGATGTAGATGAGAGATGGTCTTAGCGTTTTACAAATGTAAAGGTCAGACTGTTCGGCTGCGGGCCGCTGTGTGACTGGCAGCATTATACAGGAATTCCCTTTTTTACATTGCAGATATACGTTGACACTTAAAAGGAGAAGAACTATAATAAAGTTAGACGTATATAACTAAAAAGGAGGCTGCTCTATGGAATTATTGCTTTATACACTGATCGTGGCCGCATTCGCACTGGGATGCATTAAAATAAAAACTCTTTTGTTCAGACATTTGATGCGCCGTAAAACAAACCGCTGATCCTTTTAGCGCCGCTCTGTGTTTCATACACCAGCTGTAAGCTTTTTCTGCCAGCCGCTGAACCAGGCGGTTCTGTCTTTTTCAGCACGATCCGTATTTCCATGAACTTTTATTTACAGATTGCACATCCGCTCCGGATATAATAAAATCAATGATAAAGGCATAAGCTGAAAATACAAGAAAACAGAGGAAAGCGACCATGAAAAAAAGAATAACTATCAGCAGAAAAGGGAAGAAGATTATCTTAGGGATATGCCTTGCAGGAATTGTGTTGCTAAGTGTGGGACTTTTTGCTTACATAAGGATAGTAGATACGAATACTTTAGGACGGGGCATATCCATTAATGGATTGGATGTATCCAGGCTTACGGTGGAAGAGGCTGGGCAGAAGATCCTTGCTACTTTTCAGGAAAGAGAAGTCGTTTTTGTGGAAGACGGGGAGGAAGTCTATCATACTACTCTGGCAGAATTAGGCTACTCTTTGGAAGAGAATTCTTTAAACGAACAGTTGGAAACATTAAAAGCAGAGAGAGAGAAAGAAAAAAGAATTCTTTCTGTGCGGGAAAATTATGAGTTGAAATTGCAGGTCCAGGAAAACGAAGAGCAGCAGAAAACGCTTCTCACTTCGGATAAATTTGGAAACAAAGAGAGAACTCCTTCTGTAGACGCGGCTATTCAGTATGACCAGGATGCGGGAAAATTTACCCTCATCAGCGAAGTGCAGGGAAATCAGATTGATGAGGCAAGACTGCAGGCTTATGTAAAACAGACACTGCAAACCGTATTTCAGGAGGATCCTTTGGGTGGAGACATTACGTTAACTATGGGAACAGAAGTGTATCAGCAGCCTGCGGCTACTTCCGATGGAGAGGAAATGCAGGTGCGTCTGACGAATTTGAATACTTTGCTGAATAATTACCGCAATGCGGCCGTTACCTATACCTTTGGTTCCACAGAAGAGACTTTAGATTCGTCTACCGTTGCCTCCTGGATAAAAATAGGCGAAGATTCCGTCAGCATAGACGAAGAGGCAGCCAAGGCATACATCCAGAATCTGGCTGCATCCTATAACACGATTTATGTTCCCCGTACTTTCCATACTTCCTACGGAAACGACGTGACTATCGAAAATAATGAATATGGTTTTCAAATCGACCAGGAGGGGGAACTGGCCCAGCTTTTGGAGGACTTAAAAAGCGGAACGGCAGTGCGCAGGGATCCAGTGTACAGCATCAGCGGAATGCAGAGAAACGGAAAGGATGACCTGGCAGGAAGCTATATAGAAGTGAGTTTGGATAACCAGCATCTGTGGCTGTATAAGGACGGCGCCCTTGTGACAGAAACAGATATTATCAGCGGAGCGCCGGGAGAGGATACGGAAACTTACCGGGGAGCCTGGCCCATCGCCTATAAAGCCAGTCCCTTTACTTTAAGCAGTGATGTATACGGCTATGAGGTGGAAGTACAGTACTGGATGCCTTTTGTCTATGGACAGGGGCTTCATGATGCTTCCTGGCAGTCGAATTTCGGCGGGAACAGCTACCGGACAGGAAGCGGAAGCCATGGCTGCATCAATCTACCTGCGGACCAGGCCGCGGTGATTTATAATGCGATTGATGGAGGGTATCCGATCATTATCTATTGAAGTTATAAGCTGAAATAAGAGACTCTTTTGCAGAAAACAGGATTTTTATTAACATCGTTGTTTCCTGGAAGAGAGTCTTTTTTCCTGCCGATCTTTTGGTCGAAAAGCAAAGCATGGATACACTGGTCTTATAATAGGCGGGTATGTTATACTTAAGAAAAATACGGCCAGAGAACTTGCTCTATTAAGTTTATTGAATAAATAAAATCAAGATAAAAACTTTATAGTAAAAGGCAAATATATAAACCTCCGGGGGATAAATTTATATGCAGTTAAAGAAAAACCCTTTACTGAGAAAATTGGATAAAAGAAAACTGCGACAAATTCGCATTTTTATAGAAATTGCATAAAAATAATTAAAAAACAATGTAAATATTGAATAATTGACAAAATGTAGAAGCGATGGTATATTTTATTTATTCAATGAATGAATAAAATATACAATAATTTACCAGATACATCGCTTGATTTTGTTAAAAACATAAACATACAAAAGAGGAGAAAAAGCGATGCGCAATGGAATTAATCAAGACAATGTACAAAAGTTTAACAGGGTTTTAGTGGTCAGATTATTGAGAAACAGCGGTTCGTGCTCAAGGGCTGATCTGGCACGTATGAGTAATCTAAAGCCTGCAACGATTACAAATATAGTAAACGAATTGAAAGAATTGCATCTTATAAAAGAAGAAGGTGTGATCAACGTAGAGAGAGGGCGGCATGGGATCGCGGTTTCTCTTGATAAGACTTATTATCGGGTAATCGGTCTTCGGATCACGAGAAAATATTTTAATGTAGGCATATTCGATATTGAAGGAAACGAACTGGAAAGTTCCACCTACACGCTGAAAAATGGAGAGGAACCGGAAAATATATTTCTTAGGATACAGGATGCGATAGAATTATATATAAACAATGCCAAAGATCAGAAGGTAGCTGCCATCGGATGTGCGATACCAGGCCCGTTTTTCCGTAATCTG
>DWYZ01000129.1 GCA_019118425.1 Candidatus Blautia faecavium
AACGGAGGAAACGAAAGATATAATATAAAGGTACCTTGATACTTTTGCGTTAAAAATTTTGGGATGCGGTTTGAAACATCCGATTTTGTGTGATCGTTAGTACACTGGAAAAATGTATATTTTCAGGCTGCGGCGGAGAAGGCGCTCAGTGCCGCCGTTTGGAAAGCGGCAGAAGGGAGGCTTATATGAAAGACGAAGAAAAAGTAAAAAACAGTATGTGGAAAAAAGATATCAATGACAAACTGGTATTGAACCTGAGAGACCTAAGCTATACCATGCAGGCTCTGTATGAAGGAAAAGGAAGCCAGAAAAGAATCCTTATCCTGCTCAGCGAGGCAGGCATCACCACCCAGAGAAAACTGACGAAGCGCCTCGGTATAAAACCAGGCTCCGCAAGCGAAGTCATTGGAAAGCTGGAAAATGCAGGGCTGATCGTGCGGACTCCAAGCAAGGAAGACAAAAGGACAGCAGATATCACTCTTACGGAAAAGGGGAAGGCTTTGGCCTTGGACGCGATAGAACAAAGACAGAGACGTCACGAAGAAATGTTTTCCTGTTTGTCAGAGCCGGAAAAGACAGAACTGCTTTCTTTCCTGGAAAAGATAAATAAGGACTGGGAAGAGCGCTATGGGGACACCCGGGAGAAAAAAGAAAAACCAATCTTTCCAGCAGAAAAATTAAGACCTTTAAAAATGAAAAAGGCCAATCTCCAGGAAGGCGGCTTGGGATCAATAACAATGGGACCGGGAACCTGCATCTGATCCTGACACTTGGGATCCGGATGCTCCTTCTTGTCCTTTTCGGCGGCTTTTGTGGTTCTATGAATAATGTCTTTGTGCATTGGTTAGTGCAGAATACGGGCAATGAAATGCGAAAGGACTGCTTTAAAAGGATCATGGAATTTTCTTTTCCTCAGATGGACCGATTTGGAACCGGTTCCCTGGTGACCCGTGTGACTAATGACATCACCTAGGTGTAGACTTATCTCTCCCTTTTATCCGGGGGCTGATCCGTACCTCCATGCTGATGTTCGGAAGCATTTTTTTATGTTTCGGGTGAACTGGGAATTTGGACTGATTGTGGCCGGCATGGAGGTACAGAAATATCCATAGAAGGAGCTAAGAGAAAAAATAGCGGTTTCTCTGTAGAAAAGTAAGCTTTTCAGCACCCGGATCCAGGAAAACATTGCCTGGGGAAATCAGGACGCAGATTTCCAGGAGATAAAGGCGGCCGCTGTAATGGCACAGGCGGATGCATTTATATCCGAAACGGCCAAGGGATATGAGACTGTGGTGGCGGAGAGGGGAATGAGTCTCTCTGGAGGACAGAAGCAGCGACTTTCCATTGCCAGAGCGATCGTGAAAAATGCAGAAATCCTTATTTTCGATGATTCTACCAGCGTTTTGGATCTTAAAACAGAGGCCAGGTTTTATCAGGCTCTTAGGACTTTAAAGTCGGAAGTGATGAAGATCATAATTGCCCAGAGGATCGCGACCGTGCGTATGGCCCAGAGGATTGTGGTGATGGAAAACGGCAGGATCGCGACTGTAGGCAGTCATGAGGAACTTTTAGAGTCCTGCAGTGTTTATCGGGACATTTACCAGTCACAGATGGGAAAAGAGGAGGCCTATGCCTGAAGAAAAAGAACGAAAGATGGCAATGCAGAATCTTCCCGGAGTAAAATCTCGTGAACGCTTCGCGGAAGTACAGCATGCGCAGAATGCTGGCACAGCTCTGCGGCGGCGTGCTTCTCACTTTGCCAGGGAAAGGCGCGGAAATTTTCCAGGAGGAGGCAGATGTTTTTAGGAGAATTAAACGGAACGGTGGAAGAGATGATCTTTGGCTACCAGACTGTAGTTGCTTATAACCGGCAGGATAGGGTGACGCAGGAGTTTTGTGAAATTTCTGATTAGCTTACCAGCGCAGGGATACGGACAGATATTTTCAGTGGGATTACGGGACCTGTGATGAACTGTGTCGGAAACATTGGCTTTGTTGGTGAAACGCTGCGGTAAGACGATAGCCCTAGTATGCGCCACAGGAAGCGGGAAAAAAACGGTGGTAAATCTTTTAATGCGGTTTTAAGATATAGACAAAGGAGAAATATGGATAAACGGACAGAAGCTTCACGATATCTCCAGGGACAGCCTGCGGAAGAATATAGCTATTCTCCTGCAGGATATAGCTTTATTCAGCGGTACAGTGCGGGATAACCTGAAATACGGAAAGGAAAAGGCCACGGACGGGGAATTGGAAAAGGCTGTGGAAATGAGCCATTGTAAAGAAATGCTCCATCTTTTGCCAGAAGGATACGATACGGTTTTGACAGGCTCCGGATAGGATCGTGGTGATGGATCACGGAAAGATCGTGGAGAGCGGCAGCCATGAGACCCTCCTGGCCCTAAAAGGCAAATACCATGAACTCTACATGACCCAATACGCCGGATTTACCACATAAACTAGGAGAGGGAAACGGAAAAAATATTTTGGTTTTTGTCAGTCCTTTTTCCTAAAACACCTTCTTATTTTTAACGAGCCTCTAATTCCCGTATCCGCGCTTTTATTTCGGAAAGCTCTTTGTCTTTTTCTGCTAAGGCCTTATCTTTTTCCGCTAAGGCTTGTTCTTTTTCTGCTAAGGATTTATCTTTTTCTGCAAGAACCTCCTTCTGCCGGTCGATGGTTTCCTGCATTTCGTCAATCATATATTGGACGGTATTCCTGTCCATCTGTAGTAATTCTTCTGAAAAAATTCCCATAATATTCTCCATATTCCTGCAAATCTGGTAAACGTGTTCGTATAAATCCTGGAAATCGGGATAACGGTCTAATAAGGCGCAGATATCCTCCGGGTTATCGCTGGACAAAAAGGTCAGCCATCCGTCCAGTCTGTTCTGAATACCTTTATTGTGCAGGCTTTCTTTGAAAATGTCAAGGGGAATGAAGAAATACTTCTGAAGAAGTGGAAG
>DWYZ01000130.1 GCA_019118425.1 Candidatus Blautia faecavium
AGTTTGAAGAGGATATTGAGACAGTTGCCTCCCTTATTCAGAAACGCATGGATATGGAGATCAAGAGTGAAAAAAATTACCTGAAGCACATGAAGCAAAGCGGATACCGCAGCTATCACCTGATCATTTACTATACAGTAGAAACCATCCAGGGACCGAAAAAACTTCAGGCAGAGATACAGATCCGTACGATGGCTATGAATTTCTGGGCCACCATTGAACATTCCCTCCAGTATAAATATAAAGGAGATATGCCTCTTCATGTGACAGAGCGGCTCAGCAAAGCGGCTGACGCGATCATTTCTCTGGATCATGAGATGTCCTTGGTGCGCAGTGAGATCATGGACGCGCAGAATTCCTCTCAGCTTCAGTCGAATCTGATCAAAGACATTCTTACCAATATCGAAAATCTATATAAGGTATCGAATCAGCGTGAAGTCATGAAGATCCAGGATGAATTTTTCCGTGTCTTTAAGACAAAGGATCTTAAGCAGCTGGAAAGGTTCCACCGGCAGCTCGATATTATTTCCGAAGGATATCGGGCGCAGGCGGTTAATCACAATATTTAAGACGAGGTTATACATGCAGGGATTTTTACCAGTAACGAAACAGGAAATGAAAGAGAGGGGATGGGAGGAAGCAGATTTTGTCTATGTGACAGGGGATGCTTATGTGGACCATCCTTCCTTTGGGGCGGCCATCATCAGCCGCCTTTTAGAAAGCCGCGGTTACCGGGTGGGGATCATTCCCCAGCCGGACTGGCGGAAAAAAGAGAGTATCCAGGTATTTGGGAAACCACGCCTGGGTTTTCTTGTGACTGCGGGAAATATGGATTCTATGGTAAACCATTACACAGTTTCGAAAAAGCATCGTTCCAGGGATGCTTATTCACCGGGAGGGAAAATGGGCCTTCGGCCGGATCTGCCGGTGATCGTATACAGCAATCTGATCCGGCAGGTCTATAAGGATTCGCCTATCATCTTAGGGGGAATCGAGGCCAGTCTCCGCCGTCTTGGCCATTACGATTACTGGAATGACAGGATCCGGCGCAGTGTACTTATGGATTCCGGAGCGGATCTTATTTCTTATGGAATGGGGGAGCATTCTGTGCTGGAGATCGCAGAAGCCCTTTCTAACGACATCCCGGTAAAGGAACTCACCTACATACCAGGCACTGTATACCGCTGTAAAGAAATAAACCGTGTATATGATCCTATCCTGCTTCCTTCTTTTGAAGACTTGGAAAAAGAGAAGAAAAATTATGCAGAGAGTTTTGCTGTTCAGTATAAAAATACAGACCCCTTTACTGCCAAACCTCTTGTGGAGGATTACGGAAATAAAGGCTATGTGGTACAGAATCCTCCGGCTATGCCCCTTACCCAGGAAGAAATGGATGAAGTCTATGAGCTTCCTTATACAGGACGCAGCCATCCTATGTACGATGAGGAGGGAGGCGTTCCGGCCCTTGAAGAGGTAAAATTCAGCATCACCAGCAACCGTGGCTGTTTCGGCGGCTGTAGTTTTTGTGCCCTTACCTTTCATCAGGGAAGAATCCTGCAGAGTAGAAGTCATGAATCCATTATAAAAGAGGGAAAAAAAATGACGAAAGATCCCTCATTTAAGGGCTATATTCATGACGTGGGAGGACCTACCGCAAACTTTCGCCAGCCATCCTGCAAAAAGCAGCTGACAAAAGGAGTATGCACAGACAGGCAGTGCCTGTTCCCTTCTCCCTGTAAAAACTTAAATGTGGATCACAGAGATTACGTGGAGCTTCTTCGCAGGCTTCGCGGCATTCCCGGAATTAAAAAAGTTTTTATCCGTTCAGGAGTACGCTTCGACTATGTGCTGGCAGATCCGGATCCGACTTTTTTAAATGAATTGGCGGAATACCATATCAGCGGCCAGCTGCGGGTGGCGCCGGAGCATGTTTCCGATAAGGTGTTAAAGGTTATGGGAAAGCCCCCTCACCATGTATATGAAAAATTTTTAAAAGCCTATGAACAGGCTAATATCCATACAGGAAAAAAACAGTTTGTCGTGCCGTACTTTATGTCTTCCCATCCGGGATGTACAATGAGAGAGGCGGTAAAGCTGGCGGAGTATGTAAGAGATATGGGCTTTACACCGGAACAGGTGCAGGATTTTTATCCCACGCCATCTACTCTTTCTACCTGCATTTATTATACAGGTATCCATCCTCTCACAAAGGAGAAGGTGTATGTGCCTAAAAGTCCTCACGAAAAAGCCATCCAGCGTGCTTTGATGCAGTACAAAAATCCTGCTAACAGAAGCCTTGTCCTGGAAGGACTGCGTCTTGCCGGCAGGGAAGATCTGATCGGTTACGGAAGCAAGTGCCTGGTACGGCCGGATAAAAGCCAAGGAAATCAAAAGCTGTCCGGCAGGAAACAGACAGCACCGAAAAAGAAGACGATCCGAAATATACATAAGAAGAAAAAAACAAAATAAAAGGAGACACCTTATGGGTAAAAACTCATCGAAGAAGAAAAAAATCCGAAAAGGAGAGTTCGGATATTTTAAGGCGGAAAAGAAAAGAAGGCTTTTGATCACTCTGGCTCTGTTCGTTGTACCGCTTTTTATTTTCTTTTCTGCGTGGATCTATCACGGCTCCCGTCTTACCATATGGACGGTTGTGGCTACGGTGGGATGCCTTCCCGCCTGCAAATCTACAGTTAGTCTGATTATGATCCTGATGCGAAGGCAAATGGACGAAGGCTTATACCAGCAGATACGCTCCCATGAGGGAGAACTAGTCATGGCCTACGAGATGTATATGACTTTTTATGAAAAAAGCGGCTATGTGGACGCCATCGCCGTGTGCGGCAATGATGTGGTAGGCTACAGCAGCGACCCCCAAACGGACGCTGCCTTTATAGGAGCCGAGGCACAGAAGATCCTCAGGAAAAACGGATATAAAGTCCATGTGAAAATATTAAAAGATTTAAGGCCGTTTCTGGAACGGCTGGATTCCATGAACGAGCATAAAGATTCATTAGAAGAAGGAATCAAATTTACGCCGGATGAACGGTATCCGGATCTGTCCAGGAATGAACTGATCAAACACACCATCCTTGCCATCTGTCTGTAGGAGGGTGATATGAAAAATTTTATCATTGAGAAAAATGAGGCCGGCCAGCGCTTTGACAAGTATCTGGCCAAGCTTTTAAAAGAAGCCCCAAAAAGCTTTTTATACAAAATGCTCCGCAAAAAAAATATTACCTTAAATGGAAAAAAGGCCGCGGGAAACGAAATTCTAAAATGCGGTGATGAGGTAAAACTTTTTTTAAGCGAGGAAACTTTTGAAAAATTCAGTAAAAGCGAGGCAGTTTCCCTGGCACGATTTCCTCTGGATATCCTCTATGAGGATGATAACGTGCTTCTTATAAATAAGCCTGCGGGAATGCTTTCCCAGCCCTGCGAAAGCGGCCAGCCTTCCCTGGTGGAATATGTGACCGGGTATCTCCTGGACCAGGGAAGCATTGCCAAAAACTCTCTTTCCACCTTTCATCCCGGCGTATGCAACCGTCTGGACAGAAATACAAGCGGGATCGTGGCGGCGGGAAAGAGCCTTATAGGCCTTCAGGAGCTGTCTAAAATGTTTCACGACCGTACCATCCATAAAGACTACCTTTGTCTGGCAGCTGGTGAAATAAAAAAAAGAAATTTTATAAAAGGATATTTACATAAGGATACAAAATGTAATAAAGTAATAGTATATGAAAAAAAGATGCAGGACAGCCAGCCCATAGAAACGTATTACACTCCGCTGGGGAGCAGCGGCAGCGAAACGCTTCTTCTGGTCCGCCTTGTCACCGGCCGGACGCATCAGATCCGGGCCCATCTGGCAAGCATCGGCCATCCTGTAGTGGGAGACACAAAATATGGAGATAAAGATGTGAACCGGTATTTCCGGGAGCGCTTCTGCCTGGAGCATCAGCTTCTCCATGGGTACAGGCTTACCTTTCCGGAAGTATCCGGACCCCTTGCCTGCCTTAGCGGGACAGTACACACAGCGCCGGTACCTGCGCTTTTTCATAAAATCATCAAGAAGCAACAGTTAGAGGAGAGTTATTATGAAAATTTGGAAAGAAATATGGGATTGTGTAAAAATGGTGATCATCGTCATCGTTATTGTTCTGATTGTGAATAACGTGGTGCTGATCAATGCGAAGATTCCTTCGGAATCTATGGAAAATACGATCATGACAGGGGACCGCATCTTCGGCTTCCGCCTGGCATACGGACTGAATATAAATCTCTTTGGAAATGAAATATCTCATAAATGGAAGGACCCGGAGCGTTTTGACATTATCATTTTTAAGTACCCGGATGATGAAAGCCAGCTTTTTATCAAGCGTCTCATCGGCCTTCCAGGGGAAACGGTGGAGATCAGAGACGGAAAGGTATACATAGATGGCTCAGAAACGCCTCTGGATGACAGTTTTGTTCCGGAAACGCCTACAGGAGATTACGGCCCCTATGTGGTTCCGGAGGATTGTTACTTCATGCTGGGCGATAACAGAGAGCATTCCAGGGATTCCCGTTTCTGGGATAATACCTTCGTACAGTTTGACCAGATTGTAGGAAAGGCTGTGATCCGCTATTTCCCATCTATTAAACTGCTTAAGTAGGGGATTTTGATACATGGCAACTTGGAACAGCAGAGGACTTCGGGGATCCACCCTGGAGGAACTGGTAAACCGGACAAATGAACAGTACAGGGAAAAGGGGCTGGCGTTGATCCAGAAGATCCCCACCCCCATCACCCCGGTACGGATGGATAAAGAAAACCGCCACATTACTCTGGCCTATTTCGACCAGAAGAGTACAGTGGATTATATTGGGGCAGTGCAGGGGATTCCTGTCTGCTTTGATGCGAAAGAATGCAGCTCAGATACTTTTCCTTTGATGAACATCCATCCTCATCAGGTGGAGTTTATGAGGGAATTTGAAAAGCAGGGAGGAGTGGCATTCTTTCTTATTTTTTTCAGCAGAGAGGATCTGTTTTATTATCTTACCCTAAAAAAGCTGCTCGTTTTCTGGGAGAGAAGAGAGGCGGGAGGCAGAAAAAGCTTCCGGAGGGAAGAATTGGATGAAGCTTTTTACCTGAAAAAGAAAAGCGTCTTTTTGATCCCTTATCTGGAGGGATTAAAGCTGGATCTAAAAATGCGGGATTGACAATTATAAGAGAGTAGTCTATAATTTTATTAATTTTCTTGTAGTAGCATGATAATACGCTACTATGCTAAAGTATAACAAGTGAGGAGGGCTTGCAATGCAGCGTATTTTTCATACACCGGAAGGTGTGAGGGATATCTATAACGGAGAATGCATGCAGAAGCATAAATTACAGGAAAAGCTTCTGAGAGTATTTTGCCGGTACGGATACGAAGAAATAGAGACCCCGACATTTGAATATTTCGAAGTATTCAGCAGAGAGGTGGGTACGATCCCATCGAAAGACCTGTATAAATTTTTTGACCGGGAGGGAAACACTCTGGTGCTCAGGCCGGACTTTACTCCGTCTGTTTCCCGGGCCTGCGCCACATATTTTTCACCGGATAAGGAAGTGATAAATCTTTGTTATACGGGAAATACTTTTATCAACAACTCAAGTCTCAGGGGCAGATTAAAGGAAAATACCCAGATGGGCGTGGAGAGAATCGGGGATGAAAGCCCGGAGGCGGACGCAGAAATCCTGGCTATGACGGTGGAGTGCTGTCTGGAGGCAGGGCTTAAGGAATTTCAGGTAAGCGTAGGCCAGGTGGATTATTTTAAATCTCTGTTAAAAGAAGCGGAGATGGATGAAGAGGCGGAAGAGAGACTGCGTTCCCTGATTTCCCAGAAAAATTATTTCGGAGTGGACGAGCTGGTGAGAGAACAGAAGCTGAAAAAAAGCCTTGCCCAGGCCTTTCGTGAACTGCCGCAGCTTTTCGGCTCTGTGGAGGTACTGGAAAAGGCGCGGTCCCTTACCAGAAACGCCTGCGCACTGGAAGCGGTTTCCCGTCTCCAGGAGATCTACGAAATATTAAAGATATATGGATACGAAAAATATATTTCCTTTGATTTTGGTATGCTCAGCAAATATATGTATTATACAGGAATTATTTTTCAGGCCTATACTTACGGTACAGGAGAACCTTTGGTAAAGGGCGGACGGTACAATGAGCTTTTGCAGCATTTCGGAAAGCCTGCCGCTTCCATTGGGTTTGCCATCGTGGTGGATACGCTGCTTCTGGCTCTTTCCAGACAGAACATCCGGCTTTTGCCCGAGGAAGAGACGGAGGTTATCTTTTATACTCCTTCAGAGCGGGAGGAAGCCATAAGGAAAGCTCAGAAGCTGCGGCAGGAAGGACATTTTGTGGCCCTTCGCCCAAGAAAGGAGGAGAGGAGATGAGATATCTGACATTTGCCCTGACGAAGGGAAGGCTGGCTCACAAAACCCTGGACATCCTGGAAAAAATTGGAATCACCTGTGAAGAAATGCGGGATAAGGATTCCCGGAAGCTTATTTTCGTAAATGAAGAACAGCACCTTAAATTCTTTCTGGCGAAGGGCCCGGACGTGCCCACTTATGTAGAATACGGCGCAGCGGATATAGGAGTGGTGGGAAAGGATACCATTCTGGAAGAGGGAAGAAAGCTTTATGAGGTGATGGATTTAGGCTTCGGTGCCTGCAGGATGTGTGTCTGCGGACCGCCTAAAGCCAAGGAGCTGCTCCAGAAGAACCAGCTTATCCGTGTCGCTACAAAATATCCGAATATTGCCAAGGATTATTTTTATAATAAAAAACACCAGACTGTGGAGATCATCAAGCTGAACGGTTCCATTGAACTGGCGCCTATTGTAGGACTTTCAGAAGTGATTGTGGATATCGTGGAGACCGGAAGCACCTTAAGAGAAAACGGCCTTGAGGTCCTTGAAGAGGTCTGCCCTCTTTCCGCCAGGGTGGTGGTAAACCAGGTGAGCATGAAGATGGAGAACGAACGGATCCGCAGGCTGATCAGCGATCTGCGCCAGGTTTTAGACGCAGAGAAGTTTTAATGTAAAGGTCTAAAGAACGAAACCGTAAAGGTTGAAAAATTATAAACAGGAAGGATCAGGGAGATACATGCGTACAGTAACACTGACTAAGGAAAGTACAAAGGATATTCTGGAAAATCTTTTAAAAAGAAGCCCGAATAACTATGGGAAATTCGAAGCTTCTGTCACGGAAATCCTGGAAAATATAAAAGAAAAAGGAGATGAAGCCCTCTTTGGCTACACGGAAAAATTCGACAAGGCAAGGATCACGAAAGATACCATCCGCGTAACCCAAGAAGAGATCAATGAGGCATACAGACTGGTAGATCCGGGCCTTATAGAGGTGATCCGAAAAGCCCTTGTGAACATCAGAAGCTATCACGAAAAACAAAGGCAAAACAGCTGGTTTACCAGCAAGGAAGACGGCACGATGCTGGGACAGAAGGTGACTCCTCTTTCTAAGGTAGGGGTATATGTTCCTGGAGGAAAGGCTGTGTATCCTTCTTCTGTGCTGATGAATATTGTACCTGCAAAGACGGCAGGTGTAGAAAAGATCATTATGACCACGCCTCCGGGAGCAGACGGAAAAGTAACGCCGTCTACTTTGGTGGCGGCCAAGGAGGCGGGCGCAGATGAAATTTATAAAGCAGGAGGGGCACAGGCCATCGGCGCTCTTGCCTATGGCACGGAAAGCATTCCTAAGGTTGATAAGATCGTAGGGCCTGGAAATATCTTTGTAGCCCTTGCCAAAAAGGCTGTTTACGGCCATGTGAGCATTGATTCCATTGCCGGGCCAAGTGAGATCCTTGTCCTTGCCGATGAAAGCGCTAACCCCAGATATGTAGCGGCGGATCTCCTTTCCCAGGCGGAACATGACGAGATGGCTTCCGCTATCCTGATCACTACAAGCAGGGAACTTGCTCAGGCAGTGGATCAGGAAGTGGCCGGTTTCCTGGAGGTTCTGTCCAGAAAAGAGATCATTACAAAGTCCCTGGAGAATTTCGGCTACATTCTTTTGGCGGATTCCATGGAAGAAGCCATTGACGCGGCTAATGCCATTGCCTCGGAACATCTGGAGATCGTTACGAAAAATCCCTTTGAGATAATGATGCGGATCAAAAACGCAGGGGCTATTTTTATCGGAGAAAACAGCTGCGAGCCTTTGGGCGATTACTTCGCCGGGCCGAACCATGTGCTTCCCACGAACGGGACCGCGAAATTTTTCTCTCCCCTGTCAGTAGATGATTTTGTGAAAAAATCAAGCATTATCTATTATTCCAGAGAAGCGCTGAAGGCAATCCATAAGGATATCGAACAGTTCGCAAAGGCAGAGCAGCTTACTGCCCACGCGAATTCTATTGCAGTCCGTTTTGAGGAGGAAGGAGAACAAAAGAAGTCATGACCAGAGAAGCATCTGTAGAAAGAATGACAAAAGAAACCCAGATCAAGCTGAAGCTTACCCTGGACGGAAAAGGGTATTCTGACATTGAAACCGGCGTGGGATTTTTTGACCATATGCTGGAAGGCTTTACCCGCCATGGCTTTTTTGACCTGTGCATCCGTGTGAGCGGAGATCTTCATGTGGACGACCATCACACCGTGGAGGATACAGGGATCGTCCTGGGAACTGCCATAAAACAGGCGCTGGGCGACAAAAAAGGTATCCGCAGATACGGAAGCTGTATCCTGCCTATGGATGAATCTCTTGTGCTGTGTGCCATTGACCTGTCCGGACGTCCGTATTTTTCCTGGGAAGCAGATTTCCCCACGGAAAAGATCGGAACCTTGTCCACAGAAATGATAAAAGAATTTTTTTATGCAATATCCTACACTTGCGGCATGAACCTGCATATAAAAATGCTGGCAGGGGGAAACAGCCACCATATTGCGGAAGCCATGTTTAAGAGCTTCGCAAAGGCGCTGGACGAGGCGGTTTCCTATGATAAAAGAATTACAGATGTGCTCTCCACCAAGGGGAGCCTTGCGTAAGGAGGCAGAACAATGGCAGATAAATGGATGATCCCCTGTATTTATTTACAGTATCAAAAAGCAGTGACCGGTTTCGGTCAGAGAAATCTTTTTCACAGCGGAAATGTGGAAGAACTGGCAAAGTTTTACAGTGACGCCGGGGCGGACGAGCTCCTTGTTTTCGACTTTTCCTCTGAGGATAAGGAACATGAGGAGGCCATCGCAAAGATAAAAGACATCTGCAATGCCTCCGAGATCCCGGTGATCGCAGCTGGGAATATCCGCCGGGCGGAAGACGTAAAAAAACTGATCTACGCGGGATGTGCCAAGGCAGTGCTGAACTTTTCCAAAGAGGGAAACAGAAAACTTTTGGAAGAAGTATCCAAACGCTTTGGAAAAGAAAAAATGGTGGTGAGCATTTCCTCAGCCAATGAATTTCTGGATCATAAAGAGCTGATCCAGGAGTATGCGGGAGCTGTCCTTGCATTGGATACAGTGCAGGAAGAGATTGCCGCTGTTTCCAGTATTCCTGTGATCCTGCATACGGATATCTGTAAGGAGCAGGAGCTGATAGACCTGTTAAAGAGCGGCGCTGTGACAGGCCTCAGCGGTTCTTATTTAAGCGCCATGGAGACAAATATCTTTGGGTTTAAAAGCTTGTGCAGGGAGCAGGGGATCAAGGTAAATACCTTTGAAAGTGAGATTTCCTGGTCAGAATTCAAGCTGAACAGCGATGGGATGATCCCGGTGGTGGTGCAGGATTATAAAACGGATGAGGTACTTATGGTGGCTTATATGAATGAAGAAGCCTTCCTGACTACCTTAAAAACAGGCAAGATGACTTACTGGAGCCGCAGCCGGAATGAGCTTTGGACAAAGGGCCTTACTTCCGGCCACGTACAGTATGTAAAATCCATGATCCTGGATTGTGACAACGACACCATTCTAGCCAAGGTGGCACAGATAGGAGCCGCCTGTCATACGGGAAACCGTTCCTGTTTCTTTAAGCCTTTGATGAAAAAGGAATACGACGATACCAATCCTCTAAAGGTATTTAAGGAGGTCTATGATGTGATCCTTGACCGCAAAGAACACCCCAAGGAAGGATCTTATACCAACTATCTTTTTGATAAAGGAATCGACAAGATTCTGAAAAAAGTAGGAGAGGAATGTACGGAGATCGTGATTGCCGCCAAGAATCCGGATAAGGAAGAATTAAAATATGAAATCTCAGATTTTCTCTATCATGTGATGGTGCTGATGGCAGAAAAAGGAGTGACCTGGGAGGAGATAACCAGGGAACTTGCAAGGCGGTAATTCAGAAAGTTATTTACTGAGAATGCAGACAAAAATGGACCAAAAAAGATAAAAGTACATAAGGAAGGGAGGTTAAAACCGTGGCAAAAAAAGAAGAAATTAAAATCACAGCATTGTATGAGCGACTGTCCAGAGATGATGAACAGGTCGGAGAATCCAACAGTATCCAGAACCAGAAAATGTACCTTGAAGAATATGCCCGTCAGCATGGTATGAGAAATATCCGGCATTTTTCGGACGATGGGTACAGCGGCACAAACTTCAATCGTCCCGGCTTTAACGCCCTTCTGGAAGAAATTGAAGCAGGTCATGTGGCTGTCCTGATCGTAAAGGATTTAAGTCGTTTTGGTAGAAACTACCTGCAAGTCGGCTACTATACCGAGGTCGTTTTCCCGAAAAAGGGCATCCGGTTTATCGCCATCAACAACAGCGTGGATAGCGCAAACCCCTCAGACAATGACTTGACCCCGTTTTTGAACATCATGAACGAGTGGTATGCAAAAGATACCAGCAACAAAATCAAGGCGGTATTCAAAGCCCGGATGAAAAACGGCATGAGGTGCAGCGGCTCTATCCCCTATGGTTACAAGCGCACCAAAGAGGACAAGCAGCTGCTGCTCGTGGATGAACCGGCTGCCGAGGTTGTCAGGAAAATCTTTCGTCTGGCTTGTCAGGGTATTGGAGTGACTGCCATTGCCGAAATGCTGTCAGCGGAAAAGATACTGATACCGTCTGCTCATGCCGCCAGATATTTTCCTGAAAATTGCAGACATAGCGAGGTTGCAGACCCCTACCGCTGGAGTGCAACCACCGTAGGGTACATTCTGGACAGGCAGGAATATCTGGGACATACGGTGCTGGGTAAATCCATCTGCGAGAATTTCAAAACGAAGCAGCGCAGAGCCGCCACAGCTGATGAACTGATGATTTTCCCCGATACCCATGAAGCCATCATTGAACAGGACACATGGGATATTGCCCATAAACTGCGGTTGCAGAAGCGCCCGAAAGCAGCCAACGGAACCTATACCCACCGTCTGTCCGGCTTGATTTACTGTGCAGACTGCGGCGCAAGGATGAATTTTTGCAGCCCGGACAGGGTGAAAAGCGGAAAACGGTTTGATTCAGATTCAGCTTTTCAGTGCGGAAATTATCGGAATACTGCCGGTCAATGTGTATCCCATTTTGTCAAAACATCGGTTCTGGAAGCGGTAATTTTACAGGCAATTCAAGCGGTCAGCAAATATGCCCTTGAAAATGAAGCCGAGTTTGTTGCCCAGCTCAAAAGCATCTGGAATGAAAACCAGAGCAAGAACACAGACAGCGTACAGCGGGAACTGGAAGAAGCCAGAAAGCGCATGGCAGAGCTGGACACCATGATCCAAAACCTGTACGAAAGCTCCGTAAAAGGTGTGCTGCCGGAACGACAGGCGCAGCGCATGATCCAGCAGTATGATGAAGAACAAATCCTTCTGGAACGGCGGGTACAGGAGCTGGAAAGCCAGATTCAGCAGGAAACCGTGAAGAAAGCGGACACTGAGCGTTTTCTGGCACTGGTCAGAAAATACCGTGACTGCACAGAATTGACCGATGCCATGCTCTACTCCTTCATCGACCGGGTGGAAGTTCACGAAGCAACTGGCGGGCGCACTATCTACCGCCAGCAGAACATCGACATCCACTTTAATTTCATCGGCAGCTACTACCCACCTGTTGAAACTGTGTCCGAGGAAGAACGGATTGCCGCCATAGATGCGGAGCAAAAACGGAAAAAGCAGGAAAAAGGCAGACGAGCCAATGAACGCAGGAAACAGAAAATAGAAGCCCTGCGACTGGCAGCAGAAGCCGGTGATCCGGAAGCTATTACCCAATATGAGCAGCATTTGAGCAAACTGCGGGAGCGAAACCAGAAGTACCGCCAGAAGGTTCGGGAAGCCAGAGAAGCTGACCCGGAATATCTCCGGCAGTTGGGTGAAAAGGAGCGTATCCGTCAGGAAAAGCTGCTGGAAGCCGAGCGTAAGCGTATAGAACGGGCTACCCGGAAAAAGAAACTGTCACGAGCACAGCTGAAAGAAAAAGCCAAGACTGACCCGGAAGCTGCCGAGCAATGGGCGGCAATGAAAGCCAAAGAAGCCGAAGCCCGGCATCGCAAAAAGGAGCGTGAAGAAGCCCGGATAGCGTCAGACCCGGAGTATGCGGCTATGATGGCAGAGCGTAAGGCTGAATATACCCGCACACGGACAGCCAAACGCAAGGCTGAACACGATGCACTGGTTGAGCTTGCCAGGACTGACCCGGAAGCTGCCCGGCAGTTGGCTGAAAAGCGGAAATACCAGAGCGAAGCAACCACAAAATCCCGCCAGAAAATGAAAGCGGCGGCAGAAGCCGGTGATCCTGATGGCATCAGGCGTTATGAAGCCTACCTTGCCAAACGCAGGGAGGATTATCATAAAAAGAACCAGAGTAAG
>DWYZ01000131.1 GCA_019118425.1 Candidatus Blautia faecavium
CAGTTGAAAGATGGAAAACAGATTCTTTTTTATTAAGAAGGCAGTCGGAAAAGGGGAAAGTTTATCCTCCCTGGAACGGCAGTTATGTGATATACAAGGACGGCTTTTTGAACTGGCTTTGAAAAAAGGGCTGAATATTACGGATTTTGCGGAGAAGTTTATGAACAGCGAAACGGTAGCCTATTTTGATCTTCCTTATGACAGGCTTCAGTGGGCTGGCGAAGAGTATATTCTGGAAAATCTTCAGGATGAGGTTTCTATAAAATCTTCTGAAAAACCAGAGAATATAAGAGAGGAAGTCTACTGGATAGGATATCTGTACCGATTCTGGCATTTTTATACAGGAGAGAGCAGCAAAGAAATCTATAGCCAGGCTCCGATAGAATTGATGATAAGCTGCTATTTAGGATTCCATACCATGGATCCGGAAATGGCTGTGGACGATTTAAAAGAAATATACAGACAAAAACAGAATTTATAGAGAACGCATATCCTTGACAATCCCCTGAAAAAACAGACATATTTTTTAAACCGCCTCATTGCATGGAATAATCTACTTCCTTATAATGAAAACAGGAGGTGCAAGAATATGGCAAATGAAGAGAAAAAAGATTTTAATGCTATGCTGCGTGATAGTAAAGATATGCCCAAATTTCAAATTATTACTGATCAGAAAAGCATTGAGAAGTATGGCGGAAGTAAAATGTACTTCGCCCCGCCGATGGACTATGACAGGGTAATGAAACAAATCCCTTATGGCAAAGTAATTACTGTTGGAAAGATCCGGGAATATTTTGCAAAACAAAACGGAGCGGATTTTACGGAGCCTATTACAGCCGGTATCTTTGTATCTATTGCGGCGTGGGCCAGTTATCAGCGCTGTGAAGAGGAAACGCCCTATTGGCGGACCTTAAAAGCAAACGGAGAACTGAACGCCAAATATCCCGGAGGTATAGAAGCTCAAAAAGAAAAATTGGAAGCGGAAGGTCACACGATCATTCAACGAGGACGTAAGAATTTAAAATATTTTCTTAAAGACTATGAAAGGGTTCTTTTTCATTTGGAGTAAGAAATTTCAGGTTCTGTGTATACCAATACTAATAAGGAATTTACATAAGGCAGCCCGCATAACAGGCCATTCCTCCTGTATGCGGGCTGTTGTCAGGCTCTCCATCCTGCAGGATATTTGTTTTTTAAAATATGATTGACCAGTTTTCCAAATCCCAGCGGGTATCCTTCCGCACATAAGAGATGCCAGCCTTTGGAGGAAGAAGCTTCCGAAGGGGCAATTTCCAAGGTTTCACCTTTTAAGTACCGTTCCAATCGTTTATCTCCAAGAAACAGGGAAATGACTGTTTTTGCCTCCCCCTTTCGGATTGCCAGGGCCAGGGGCTGAGATGGTTCGAAACGATTCTTTTTCAGGTCGCCAAGGTAAAGCCCGTTCCGCAGGAAATTTAAACCACGAAGAGGTAAATCCACAGGAGGCAGATAGTATACCTTATCACCCCGCGTTTCTACCCGGCTCCAGTCAAACGGCTGCCCTCCAAGAGAGGCAAGTCCGATTTCCTGAAAGAATATTTCCAGCCATTTTCGTGTATCCTTGGACGCCTCCCTGCGGGAAACTGGTGGTTCGATAAGAGAATCCCCGGGCTTTCGCAAAAGGGCCATGAAATGTCCTTCTCCTTTCATTTTATGAGGAAAGATACGTACACACCGGCTGAGCGCTTCCTCACCTTTTCCCCAGGCGGGAACTCCAGGGGAAAATCCTTCATGATCCGGCAGCGGCACTACCTCTGCTTCTGGGTGCTGAGAAAGCAGGCAGGAGATGACCTCTTCATCCTCACAAGGGGCGAAAGTACAGGTGGAATATAAAAGCATTCCGCCCGGACGGAGCATATCCCAGGCAGTTAAGATCAGCTCCTTTTGTATCTGGGAAAGATTTTCGGATTTTTCCGGGCTCCAATCTTTGGCAAGGGCCTCTTCCTTTCGGAACATTCCTTCTCCGGAACAAGGAGCGTCTAAAAGTATTTTATGGAAATATCCGGAAAAAACTTTCCTGAGTTTTTCCGGAGGTTCACTTAGCACACACACATTGGGAATCCCGAAGAGCTCTATATTACGAAGTAAAGCCCGGGCCCTGGAGGCGCTGATATCATTGGCAACAAGGATTCCCTGTCCTTTAAGTTTGGCGCCTAAGGCCGTAGCCTTTCCTCCTGGAGCCGCACAAAGATCCAGTACATATTCCCCTGGTTTGACCGGCAGACATTCCGCCGGTGTCATGGCGCTTGGCTCCTGCAGATAATAAAGTCCTGCCTGATAAAAGGGACATCTGGAGGGCCTGCTTTCCTCTTTATAAAAATATCCATTGCTTATCCAGGGAATCTTTTCTATTTCAAAGGGCACGATCTCCTCAAACTCCCTGCAGGAAATCTTCCCCTCATTCACTCTTAAACCATAAACCCGTTCTTCCCCATAACTCTCTAAAAATTCCTCGAATTCCTCCCCTAACATTTCCCTCATCCTATTAAGAAAAACCTCGGGAATCTTCTGTATCCTCTCATCCATCCAAGAATCCTCTCTTTCACCAATCCATGTACGCCTGCTAGCACAAAAGCAGCAAATCTCTGCTCCCTCCTCATCAGCTATCCCCATTATACCCCAGCTCCCCTCAAAATACACCCCTAAATTTTCCCAAACAAAGATTAAAGTCTTAGCATAATAAATAGATTTTGACATCAATGGCGCGCTTACAGTACAGCCGACAGCCCATGCCATTAACACCAGAAGCCATTTATAATACTGTCCGCTATAGCTACTTAGTATCCCCCCTAAACCCCATCGGACTTCACCGAACTCCGCAGAATTGTAGATATAAAAATTGTAGAATTCAATAATTTACCAGAACTTCACAAGCAACTAAATCTGAACTTCCAATAAATTTAACTCTCGGTTGCATAGAATTATTATATATTACGTATTCCCATGTAATCAGCGCATCAACTCTCGAGAGAGAATTATCCTTCGGGTCATTGGCTGCTCAACACACCTAAACCGCATAAATAAACTAAACTATTTGAACGAGAGTTAATAATCATGGAGGTTTACACTCCCCCCACCAAGAATTAGAAACAAAAAACATTATCCCAACCCCTCCCCCACACCAACCCCTAGTGTACTGTCAAGCTGGGAATCATGGTAACCACTTGCCTAAATCTTCATCCACTGCGTTGTCGTCAATCGACGTAGCCACCGCTACGCCTCATTCCTCCGCCTTGCGGCTGGAAGATTTATTCTGCGTGCTTACCATAATCCCCAGCTTGATAGTACACTAGTTCTCCTGCGTGCCCAAGAAAGGGGTGTTTGAGGGGGACCTTCAGGCCTCGCAACTCTGAGATGGTCCCCCTCAAGGTCTTTCAAAATTTTCTCCCAGAAAATCCTCCCTCATCCTCTTGACAAAATAATATTATATGATATATAGTATTGCTAAAGAAATAATATTATAAAACAGTACAATAATATATAAAAAAGGAGTGATCCCATGGTCTTTAACACAGGAGCCGCTCTCCTGGACGCCATTGTCCTCGCCGTAGTCTCCCGGGAGAAGGAAGGCACTTACGGATATAAGATTACCCAGGATGTACGCTCTGTTCTGGATGTATCCGAATCTACCCTATATCCCGTTCTTAGGAGACTCCAGAAGGATGACTGCCTGGAAGTCTATGACATGGCATACGCCGGGAGAAACCGCAGATATTATAAAGTAACAGAAAAGGGAATGGCACAGCTGAATCTGTACAAGGCAGAATGGAAAAGCTATTCCTCTAAGATTTCTAAGCTATTTGAGGGAGGAGTATGATTATGAACAGAGCGCAGTTTATGGAACAATTAGAAAAATTGCTGTCCGATATATCTGAAGAGGAGAGGCTGGAAGCGCTTGATTATTATAACAGTTATTTTGACGATGCAGGAGAAGAAAATGAGGCAGAAGTGATCCAGGAGCTGGGAAGTCCGGGAAAGGTAGCAGCCATAATCAAGGCAGACCTGAAAGAAAACAGCGGAGACTATGGAGAATATACAGAATGGGGCTACGAAGACACAAGGACCAGAGAACCCGGACAGATGCCGGAAACCTACCAGGGAAAGAAAAGAGAGGAAAATCATTCCAGCCAGGAGAAAGAAGCCTTTGGCTCAGACACCGGTGGAAGAACCTTCGGAAGAGCCAGAGCAAAAGCAGATCAGGGAAGTACATCGGCATATGAAGACAACTCTTCACAAGAACGCTATGAGCGGGCACGAAGAAGAGCAGAACGGGGGTACCATGCGGAGAAAAAGAAAAATAATGCCGGGATCATCCTGGTACTGATCCTTCTGGTCTTTATCTCTCCATTTTTAAGCGGAGCGATCGGAGGGGTTCTGGGAACAATAGTTGCGATTATTTTGTTTCCCTTTATTTTGATCTTCGCGTTTGGAATATGTGCAGTGGCATTTCTCATAGGAGGCATTGCCTGCCTGGCGGCTGGAATAGCCCTGTGCGTGGTCCATCCGGCGGCTGGGGTCCTTACCATAGGGATCGGATGTCTTCTGATCGCAGCCGGTTTTCTGTCTTTAGCAGGTCTGACAGCCATTGCCGGAAAACTGCTTCCCTGGCTGTTGAACAAATTTACAGATTTTTGTCATAATCTTCTCCACAGGGAAGGAAAGGACGGTGAAAGAGTATGAAAAAATTTATAAAAGTGCTTTTGATCCTGACGGCGGTATTTCTTGTCCTGGGACTGGGGTTTTCCATCGGCGGCGCGGCTATGGGAGCTACCCTGGAAGGCGTGCGCATTATAGATGAAATAAGATACCGGTACAGGGAAATTGTTGATGACGTTTGGGATGAGACATTGGATGAAATCAGAGATGAAGATCTGGAGGATCTGGCAGATATCGGCTCCAGATCTGCAGGCAGCAGCGGAACCGGGATTTATGAGTATGATCCTGTAGAGAAAGTAAATGCAGATTTAAAGTATGACACATTGTTGGTAGAAAAACACGAGGAAGATATCGTGCGCGTGGAAGTGAAAAATGATCCTGACGGCAGCATCCGGGTAACCGGAGACGAAAAGGAATTGAAGATCCAAGGTGGGAGCAGAAAAGCAGAGGACCGGACTGTGATCCTGTATTTGCCGGAAAATATAAAATTAGATAAATTTTCAGCAGAGGTTGACGCGGGAAAAGTGGAAGTTTTAGATGCCTTTGAAGCGGATGAAGTGGATATTCAGGTCGGCGCCGGGACCATCTCGAATCAAGAAACCCTTAAAGGAAGAGAGATCAATGTGGAAGTAGGAACTGGGAATGTAGAGCTTTATGGAATTTCAGCAGACAGGATAAAAGGAGAATGCGGTGCAGGAAACCTGTATCTGAATATGGCCGGAAAAGAGACAGATTACAGCTATGATCTGGAATGTGATCTGGGGAAAATTACTATTGGAGAAAAGGAATACTTTTCTCTTAACAGAAAACAGACAATCAATACTCCGGGAGCCGGGGGAAAAATGGAGCTGGATTGTGCGCTGGGAGCAATATCTGTAGGATTTGAAGAAGCATAAATCACTTATTTTTACGGAAAAAATCATTCATAGAAAAAGGAGAGAAGCTATATGAGTAATAAACGTTTGTATAAATCTTCAGTAAATCGTGTATTATGCGGAGTGTGCGGAGGTATTGGAGAATATTTTGACATTGATCCCACTTTAATAAGGCTTGCCTGGATTTTATTCAGCTGTCTGGGCGGCGCTGGAATCTGGGCGTATATTCTTGCAGCCATCATTATCCCGAAATAGATTTTCTTTCAAAGGGTATATTTTTCCGGCAGTTGTCCATACTCCAAAACAAAGAGAAAAGGAGTGTGAGACTATTGAATAAGGAGAAAGAAGTGAAAGCGTACTTAAATGGAGAACTTACCCCTAAGGAGAAACTGAAATATGAAATAGCGGAAGAACTGGGCGTTCTGGATAAGGTGTTGGAAAGCGGCTGGAAAAGCCTTTCAGCAAAGGAGACGGGACGCATAGGAGGTCTGATGACACGAAGAAAAAAGAAACAAGAATAATAAAAGGCATTGCCCGGAAAATCTATTCCAGGCAGTGCTTTTTTGTGTTATACTAACGGTATATCTAAATTAACCATCATATGGATTTCGTATAAAGCGAGGTAAAATGGATGAGTAAATTAACGGTTGAATTAAAAAAAGAATTGATCAAAAAAGCCTTTTCGGCGCAGAAAAGGGCATATACTCCTTATTCCGGATTTCAGGTGGGTGCCGCTTTATTGACCAGAGACGGAAAGATTTATGAAGGATGCAATATTGAGAACGCTTCCTACGGGGCGACCAACTGCGCTGAAAGAACGGCATTTTTCAGGGCGGTCTATGAGGGGGAAAGAGACTTTTTGGCCATTGCCATTGTGGGAAAGCCGGAGAAGTCAGAAGAATATGAATACTGTGCGCCCTGCGGGATCTGCCGTCAGGTTATGGCGGAATTCGGCGTGCCGGAAGAGTTTCAGATCATACTTCCAAGATCCCTGGAGGATTATAAGGAATTTACGCTGGAAGAACTCCTTCCCCTCAGCTTTACGGGAGATTCCATGAAGTCAAAAACCCCGCAGTAAGCTACGGGGTACCAAACTTACAGCGCAGCAGAGCTGCGGGGAATTTGACACCTGCGGCAGCCGCCAAATGGACATGCAGGCATGTCCGCTTGGCTTGTTGCTCGCGGGAATAAAAATTAGGAGGACACGGTGGATGAATATTTCAGAAATTTTGTCGCATGTAGACCATACGCAGTTAAAGGCATACGCCTCCTGGGAAGATATCATCAACCTTTGTGAGGAGGCAATTCGGTTAAAAACAGCTTCTGTCTGTGTTCCGCCCTGCTATGTGGGAAAGATCCGCGAGGCCTTTGAGGATAAGGTGCGGATCTGCACAGTGGTAGGCTTCCCTCTTGGATACAGTGTGACGGAGGCGAAGGTAGCAGAAGTAAAGCAGGCCCTTAAGGATGGGGCGGATGAAATTGACGTGGTGGTGAATATCTGCGACGTAAAGAACCATGATTTCCAGGCAGTTAGGGAAGAACTTGCCAGGATAAGGGAAGCGGCCGGCATACATGTGCTGAAAGTGATCATTGAAACCTGCTATCTTTCAGAGGAAGAAAAAATCCAGCTCTGTAAGATCATCACCCAGGTAGGTGCGGACTATATAAAAACTTCTACCGGTTTTGGCCCGGAAGGGGCGAAGCTTTCTGATATCGAACTTTTCAAGGAGAATATCGGTCCCCAGGTGAAGATCAAAGCAGCAGGAGGAATCCGCACAGCCCAGAGCATGGAAGAATTTTTAAATGCAGGCTGCCAGCGTATAGGAAGCAGCTCTGCAGCGGATTTGTGCAAGGAGGATAGATAAAAATTTAAACACAGAAAATGCAGCAGCAGGAGAAAAATATGGATGAATATGTGGAAGATTATGTGAAGCTGGAGAACGTCTCCAAGGTGTACGGCACGAAAGAGGTAAAGATCGTAGCTGTGGATGAAATAAGTTTTCAGATAGCCAAGGGAGAATTTGTAGTGATCGTAGGTCCCAGCGGGGCCGGAAAAACTACCGTTCTGAACATTCTGGGGGGAATGGATAAAGCGAGTGGTGGAAGAGTATGGGTAGATGGAAAAAACATTGCCAGATATTCCAGCAGGCAGCTCACAGCCTATCGCAGAGAAGACATTGGCTTTGTGTTCCAGTTCTATAATCTGATTCCCAATCTTACTGCTCTTGAAAATGTGGAATTGGCGCTCCAGATCTGTAAAAATCCCCTGGACGCCAGACAGGTGCTGGAAGAAGTAGGGCTGAAGGATCGCCTTTCTAATTTTCCTGCGCAGCTTTCCGGAGGCGAACAGCAGAGGGTATCCATCGCCAGGGCCCTTGCGAAGAATCCTAAGCTTTTGCTGTGCGATGAGCCTACCGGCGCGCTGGATTACCAGACCGGAAAGGCTATCTTAAAGCTTTTGCAGGATATGTGCAGGGAAAAGGGAATGACTGTGATTGTCATTACCCATAACTCTGCCCTGACTCCCATGGCGGATCGGGTGATAAAGATTAAAAATGGAAAAGTGTCGGATATGACACAGAACGAGCATCCTACTCCGGTAGAGGAAATCGAGTGGTAGGTGAGAAAATGAAAAAAGCATTACATAAAGAATTTTGGATGGAGATCCGAAAAAGTAAAGCAAGATTTATTTCCATTTTTCTGATTGTTGCCCTTGGCGTGGCGTTCTTTTCCGGTATTCAGGCTGCATCTCCGGATATGCGGTATTCTGGAGACGCCTATTATGATGAAAGTAATTTGATGGATTTGAAGGTCATGGGAACCATGGGGCTGACGGAGCAGGATGTTTCTGCCTTAAAAAACGTGGATGGGGTGGAGACAGCAGAGGGAGCCTATTCTACAGACGTCCTGCTGGGAGGAAGTGATGCGGTACAGGTCCTGCACGTAGAATCACTAAATGAAGAAGTAAATCAGGTCACTGTCTCAGAAGGACGCCTTCCGGAAAGGAGCGGAGAGTGTTTTCTTGACAAGGAATTTGCGGATTCCGGGGACTATAAGGTGGGAGATACCATCACGGTTGTGCAGGATGGAGACAGTGAACTTTTAAAGAAAGAGACATTTACAGTGACAGGTCTGGGAAGCAGCCCTCTTTATATTTCCTTCAGCAGAGGAAACACTACGCTTGGTTCCGGAGAAATCAACGGATTTATGTATGTGTTGCCGGAAGATTTTGATCAAGAAGTATATACACAGATTTACATTCGGATCCATGAGGCGGAGGAGCTGATCAGTTATACAGATGCCTATGATAATCTGGTGGATAAAATACAGGACCGGGTGGAAGGAATCCAGGAAGTACAATGCCAGGCCCGTTACCAGGAGGTTGTCTCTGACGCCCAAAAAGAAATAGATGACGCCCGAAAAGAGCTTGAGGACGGGAAACAAGAGGCTGAGCAAGAACTTGCGGATGCCCGTGAACAGCTTGAGCAGGCGGAGGAAGAGCTTGCGGACGGAAGACAGGAATACGAAGATGGCGTGCAGCAGCTGGAAAGCGCCCGGGAGGAGCTTGCGGATGGAAGACAGCAGCTGGCAGACGCCCGGGAACAAGTTGCAGATGGCTGGGCGCAGCTTGAGACAGCCAGACAGCAGGCCGCCAGCGGATACGAAGAGCTGGAAAGCGCCCGGAGTGAGCTTGAGAGCGGCTGGGCGCAGTTCAATGACTACCAGGCTCAGACAGACGATGGCTATGCGCAGTTAAATGAGGCTAAGGAACAGTATAGGGAAGGCCGCCAGGAGATCCAAAATGCAAGAGAGCTTCTGGAACAGAGGCAGCAGGAAGTGAATGCGGGATTAGCGCAGATAGAGGAGGGAAGGGCCCAGCTCTCTTCCCAGGAATCCCAGCTTAACGCGAACCGGCAGGAATGTGTGGATGGCCTTTCCAGCGTAGAGGCAGGAGAGACTCAGCTGGCCGGCGCCCAGGCCCAGCTGGAGACTGCCCAGGCGGAGCTGGCGGCAAGACAGGCAGAATATGAAGCTGCCGAGGCCTCGGGAAATTATTCACAGGAAGAGCTGGAGGCAATGCATGCTGAGCTTACCGCATATGAAGAAGAGGTAAATGCCCAGGCCGCTGCCGTAGAGAGCGAAAGACAGAGACTTTCTGCTTTAAGGAGTGAACTGGAGACGAACCTTGCCCAGATCGATCAGGGACTTGCCCAGATCCAGCAGAGCCGGGAAGAACTTTCCCAGCAGGAAAGCCAGCTCGCACAAGGACAGGCCCAGATTACAGAGGGCTTAGCGCAGCTGGAAAGCAGACAGGCTCAGCTTGCGCAGGCAAGACAACAGATCCAGGAAAGCCAGGCTGCGTTAGACGAGGCCCAGGCAGAGCTTGACGCTACCCGCCGTACACTGGAAGCCGGACAGGCGGAATACGATGCCGGCCTGGCTGAATATCAGTCAGGTCAGGCCCAGATTGCCCAGAGTGAGGCAACCCTTGCCCAAAGCGAGCAGGAAATCCAGGAAAATGCACAGAGAATGGAGGAAGGGGAACAAGAAATCCAGGAGAATGAGCAAACCTTGGAAGACGCCAGACAAGAGATTGAAGACGGCGAAAGGGAACTGGAGGATGGAAGGAGAGACTACGAAGACGGAAGAAGAGAAGCTGAGCAGGAAATCCAGGACGGAGAAAAAGAGATAGAGGATGCCCAGAAAGAACTGGATGATCTGGAAGAACCGGAATGGATGCTGTCAACCAGGGCGGATCTCCCGGAATACAGTGACTACGGGGATAACGCGGACCGTATCCGGAACATCGGAGAAGTGTTTCCAGTGATGTTCTTTTTGGTAGCTGCCCTTATCAGCCTTACTACTATGACGAGGATGGTGGAAGAGCAGAGAACGCAGATCGGTACCATGAAAGCATTGGGATACGGAAAATATGATATTGCTTCTAAGTATTTGAATTATGCCTTTTTAGCCACAGTGGGCGGAAGCATTTTCGGCGTTCTTATTGGCCAGAAGCTATTGCCGTATATCATTATCCAGGCATATGGGATCATGTATCATAATATGGCAAGCAGCATGCAGATTCATTATGAGTTAAGCTATGCCCTGATCGCCTCTGTTGCAGCCGTAGTGTGTACTATGGGAGCCACGCTTTTTTCCTGCTACAAGGAACTTGCGGAGACGCCTGCAGCGCTGATGAGGCCGCCGGCACCCAAGGAAGGAAAGAGAGTGCTTGTAGAGCGTGTTGCTTTTATTTGGAAGCGGATGAATTTTTCCTGGAAATCTTCCCTTCGAAATCTGTTCCGATATAAAAAACGTCTCTTTATGACGATTTTCGGCATAGCGGGAAGTATGGCGCTGCTGGTGGTGGGATTTGGAATAAGGGATTCCATTATGGATATTGCGGTGCGCCAATATGAAGAGCTGCAGCATTACGAAGGAATGATCATCGATGATGAAGATGCCACAGATGGGGAGCGTGAGGAACTGCTTGCCTATCTGGAGGGAAATGAAAAGATCGACCATTACACAAGGGTACAGCTTTTGGCTATGACGGTGCCGACAGAGAAATCTAATTTGAGCGTATATGTTTATGTGCCGGAAAATGTGGAAAATTTCAGCGAGGATGTGACGCTTCAGAACCGCAGAACGAAGGAACAATATTCACTTACGGACGAAGGAGCGGCGGTCAGTGAAAAAACGGCTGACATGCTGGGACTGGATATTGGAGATGAGATCACGATTGAAAAGGATAACGAGGAATATAAGGCTGAGATTGCGGTGATCACGGAAAATTATATGGGACATTATATTTACATGACTCCTGCCGTATATGAAGAAACCTTTGGAGAGACGCCAGAATATGCGGACATTGTGTTTAGCATGAAAGAAGAATACACGGATGATCTGGAGGCCACGGGGGAGGAAATCCTCACCTATCCGGCTGCTCTTAGCATCAGTTATACTTCCAGCATCGCGGGACAGCTGGAGAGGATGCTGAGCAGCCTGGGGGCGGTTATTGTTGTATTGATCGTATCGGCAGGCATGCTGGCGTTTGTAGTTTTGTATAATTTGAATAATATTAATATTACAGAGCGCCAGAGGGAGCTTGCTACATTAAAAGTTCTCGGCTTTTATGACCAGGAGGTTTCTCAGTATGTATTTAGGGAAAACATCCTTTTGACTCTTCTAGGCGTTGCGGCAGGGGCTGTACTTGGAACTTTCCTCCATCAGTATGTGATCACCACAGTGGAGGTGGACGCGGTAATGTTCGGACGAAATATCCGGCCGCTGAGCTTTCTGTACAGCGCGCTTATTACCTGTGGATTTTCTGCCATTGTAAATATTGTGATGCATTTTAAATTAAAGGAGATCGATATGGTAGAATCTCTAAAAAGTGTGGAATAGCTACTGGTCATACAGGAAGCATGCAGGCCCGGATCACGCAGCAAATGCGTGGCCCGGGCCTGACATGTAATGTGGAATAATTGTGAATTTCGCGGAAACCACCTTGACAAGAGAAAAAAATACAATTATAGTAATAGCCAGGAAAATGGCGAGGAAGAAGAGGAGTAGATGAATGTCCCTGACAGAGAAGGAAATCCGCTGGCTGGAAGGTTTCCCCAGGAAGAGGTCATTGAAGGTAGCTTTGGAGCCGGGAGGCTGATGGCAGACGCAGTAGGCTTTCACGTAATCCTGCGTTAAAGGAAAAGAGATGTACGGGAGAAGAACGACGTCCTTATTTCTCGTATAATGAAGGTGGTACCGCGGTAAAATTCGCCCTTCACACGCTGGTGTGAGGGGCTTTTCCATTATGGAAGAGCCCCGTCATACACCCAATACATTTGAGGAAAGAATACAGGAGGTCAATATGAGCAAAGAACTGGCAAAGACATATGATCCAAAAGGCATAGAAGAACGCCTTTACCAGAAATGGATGGATAAGGGATATTTCCACGCAAAGGTAAACCCGGATAAAAAACCATTTACTATTGTAATGCCGCCGCCTAATGTTACCGGTCAGCTTCACATGGGACATGCCCTGGATGAGACTATGCAGGACATCCTCATCCGTTTTAAAAGGATGCAGGGTTATGAAGCCTTGTGGCAGCCTGGCACAGACCATGCGGCTATTGCCACAGAAGTTAAGGTTATAGAAAAATTAAAAAGCGAAGGCATAGATAAAAATGAGATCGGAAGAGAAGAGTTTTTAAAGCATGCCTGGGCATGGAAAGAGGAATACGGCGGAAAGATCATTAACCAGCTGAAAAAACTGGGAGCTTCTGCAGACTGGGAGAGAGAACGTTTCACCATGGATGAGGGCTGCTCCAAGGCTGTACAGGAAGTATTCATTAAATTATATGAAAAAGGCTATATCTATAAAGGATCCAGGATCATTAACTGGTGTCCGGTGTGCCAGACCTCTATCTCCGATGCGGAGGTGGAGCATGAGGATCAGGATGGATTTTTCTGGCACATCAACTACCCTATCGTAGGAGAAGAAGGCAGGTTTGTGGAGATCGCCACTACACGTCCAGAAACTATGCTGGGCGATACTGCCGTGGCGGTAAATCCGGAGGATGAGAGATATAAAGACCTCATCGGAAAAATGTTAAAGCTGCCTCTGACAGACAGGGAGATCCCTGTGATCGCAGATGAATATGTAGATAAAGAATTCGGTACCGGCTGTGTAAAGATCACACCGGCTCATGACCCGAACGATTTCGAAGTAGGAAAGCGCCATAACCTGGAAGAGATTAATATCATGAACGATGATGCCACCATCAATGAGCTTGGAGGAAAATACGCCGGTATGGACCGATATGAGGCGCGGAAAGCTATGGTGGAGGATCTGAAAGCGCAGGGTCTTTTAGTAAAGGTGGTTCCCCATTCCCACAGTGTAGGAACCCACGACCGCTGCGGCACTACAGTAGAGCCTATGATCAAGCCCCAGTGGTTTGTTAAGATGGACGAAATGGCAAAGGCTGCCATAAAGGTTCTCGAGACAGGGGAATTAAAATTTGTTCCTCAGAGATTTGATAAAATATATCTTCATTGGCTGGAAAATATCCGTGACTGGTGTATTTCCAGGCAGCTCTGGTGGGGACACAGGATCCCGGCTTATTACTGCGATGACTGCAATGAAGTGGTGGTTGCAGCGCAGATGCCGGAAGTTTGCCCGAAATGCGGCGGTACACATTTCCATCAGGATGAGGATACCCTGGATACCTGGTTCAGCTCCGCATTGTGGCCGTTCTCCACCTTGGGATGGCCGGAAAAGACTCCGGAGCTGGAATATTTCTATCCAACGGATGTCCTTGTGACTGGTTATGATATTATTTTCTTCTGGGTAATCCGTATGGTGTTCTCTGCGCTTGAGCAGACAGGAAAATCCCCGTTCCATCATGTGCTGATCCATGGTCTGGTACGCGATTCACAGGGAAGGAAGATGAGCAAATCCCTCGGAAACGGGATCGATCCGCTGGAGGTTATAGATAAATACGGCGCTGATGCCCTTCGTCTGACATTGATCACAGGAAATGCTCCTGGAAACGATATGCGTTTTTACTGGGAGAGGGTGGAATCCAGCAGAAATTTTGCTAATAAGATCTGGAATGCGTCCCGTTTTATTCAGATGAACCTGGAAGGAAAGACGGTTACTCAGCCAAAGGATCCGGATGAGTTATGGACAGAAGACAAGTGGATCCTGTCCAGGCTGAATACGGTTATCCAAGAGGTAACAGAGAACATGGACAAATATGAGCTGGGGATTGCCGTGCAGAAGGTCTATGATTTCCTTTGGGACGAGCTTTGCGACTGGTATATCGAACTTGCCAAGGTTCGCCTGTGGAAAGCAGAGGAGGATATGGAAGCCGCCAACGCTGCATTGTGGACGCTGCGTACTGTTTTGACAGAAGGACTGAAGCTTCTCCATCCTTTCATGCCGTTTATCACAGAGGAAATTTATTGTACGCTTCTTCCGGAAGAGGAGTCCATTATGATTTCTTCCTGGCCGGAATTTAAAGAGAACAGAGTATTTTCCGAGGAGGAGAAGGCGATTGCGAGTTTTAAGGAAGCAGTCCGCGGAATCCGTAATACCAGGACAGAAATGAATGTTCCTCAGAATCGCAGGACAAATATTTATATCGTAGGACGTGACAAAGCTGCGTGCGATATGTACGAAAGCTGTAAAAAATCCTTTGTAAACCTTGCATTCGCCAAAGATATCCATGTGCAGGAAGGAAAAGAAGGCATTGGTGAAGACGCAGTATCCATCGTAGTATCCAATGCGGTTGTATATCTGCCTCTGGAAGATCTGGTGGATAAAGAAAAGGAGCAGGAGCGGCTCATAAAAGAACAGGAACGACTGAAAAAAGAAATCGCCCGCTGTGAGGGAATGTTGAATAATCCGAATTTTGTAAACAAGGCTCCGGCAGCAAAGGTTGAGGCGGAAGGAGAAAAACTTCAGAAGTATAAAGAAATGATGGAAAAGGTAAATATGCAGCTTGAACAACTGAGAAAGTAGTGAAGGAGCATTTGGATGAATTGGTACAAATTTCTAAACAGGATTTCTCTGCTGCTCCATGCTTTGGGAAGCGCGGTGGTATATTTCCTGGTAGAAGTGATTTCGCGTCATTCTTTTTATGAAACATGGAACTATATGATCGAAAAGCCTCTGGTGTTTGCTTACAATACAGCCTTTATATTTACTACATCGCTGATCGTGTATCTGTTTCGCAGGCGTTGTTTCTGGAGAATTGCTGTGGCTGTGTTCTGGATCTTCCTTGGCGTGGTCAACGGGGTGCTGCTGATGAACCGTGTCACTCCTTTTACCGGCCCGGATCTTACCATGCTCACGGATGCTATGGCAATGGCCAAGAAATACCTGCCGGAATGGGGCGTAGTGGTGGCTTGCGTGGTGGTTGCTGTTTTGGCTGTCTTTTTGGCATGGATGTTTCTGAAAGGACCTAAGTACAGAGGAAAGATAAAGTATTATATTAACGTTCCTCTTGTGCTTGTGGGAGTTCTGGCTTTTGCAGGCCTGACACAGCTTGCCCTGGAGAAAAGGGTTTTGTCCAACTATTTTGGAAACATCGCTTTTGCCTATGAGGATTACGGATATCCATACTGTCTGGCTACTACGATCTTTAATACAGGGATAAGCTGTCCCAGAGATTATTCCCAGGAGGAGATCGACAGGATAGAGAGGACAGAAAGCGATCTTCCGGAGACGGTAGAGGGGGATTATCCGAACATCATCTTTTTGCAGCTGGAATCCTTTTTTGATCCTACTCTGGTTAATTATCTGGAACTATCGGAGGATCCGATCCCTACTTTCCGGAAATTGATGGAGGAATATTCTTCCGGCTATTTTAAGGTGCCTTCTGTGGGTGCGGGGACCGCAAATACAGAGTTTGAGACCATTACAGGAATGAGTATGCATTATTTCGGCCCCGGAGAATATCCCTATAAAAGTATTTTGAAGGAAACCACCTGTGAGAGCGCGCCTTATGTATTGAAAGAGCTGGGGTATACGGCTCATGCTGTTCATAATCATGAAGCTAATTTTTACGGAAGAAGGACGGTCTTTCCCAATCTGGGATTTGATTACTTCGTGTCAGAAGAATATATGGCTGAAGAAGACCAGAAAACACCTTTGGATTGGGTGAAGGACAGCATTCTTACGGATGAGATCCTGAAATGCCTGGACGCTACAGAAGGACAGGATTATATTTATACCATTTCCGTACAGGGACACGGGGCTTATCCCACAGAGCCGATCCTGGAAGATCCTGAGATTACTGTTTCCGGTTCTCCTACCCAGGAAAAAAATTATCAGTGGGAATATTATGTAAATCAGATACATGAGATGGATAATTTTATTAAAGAGCTGGTAGAGGCATTGTCAGAGTATCCGGAAGATGTGGTACTGGTTATGTATGGGGATCATCTTCCCACGATGGATCTGACTGTGGAGGATCTGGACAACCGCTATCTTTTCCAGACAGAGTATGTGATTTGGGATAATTTCGGACTGGAGAAAAAGGACGAAAATCTGGCTGCATACCAGATGGCGGCAGAGGTCATGGATCGTATCGGTATTCATGAGGGAACTATTTTCAGGTATCATCAGGCCAGAAGAAATTCTAAAGATTACCAGGTGGATCTGGAAACCCTGCAGTATGACTTGCTCTATGGGGAACGGTATGCTTATGGAGGCGAAACTCCTTTTGTAAGAACAAAGATGAAGATGGGCTTGTATGATCTGACTTTGGATTCGGTAGAGCTTGTTTCTCCTGTGAATTATACTTACTATATCAAGGGATCTAATTATACGCCGTCCAGTCAGGTGCAGCTGAATGGGGAATGGTACGATACCGTATATATCAATCCTACTACTCTTATGATCTCCGGCACGGAGCTTACAGATTTTGACAGGCTCAGCGTGGCTCAGCGGAGCAACAGCTCAACGGCAAAAGCCTTGAGCAAGAGCTACAACCGTTCCTGCTACGCGCTGTTTTCCGAGAGCAAGTGGAAGCTTCCCGCAGAGTAAGAGTAAGCTCTTTAAAGAGCACTGCCCACATTTTGTCGGATAAAATATTACGATTGGTACTGGACATCTTTCACCACTATTATATAATGATAAGGTAGCCGGATGGACCGGACTGTGATAAGTACAGTCCGGCATCCTGGCGAAATACATTAGATAAAAGTGGTGAATTTTTTTATGAATTACGAAGAAGCAGTTGCTTATATTGAGGAAACTCCGAAGTTTACAACAAAAAATTCTTTGGAACATACAAAGGAGTGCCTGAGAAGACTGGGTAATCCGCAGAATACATTTAAGGTCATTCATGTGGCCGGAACGAATGGAAAAGGAAGTACCTGTGCTTTCCTTACCTCCATTTTAAGGGAGGCGGGATATTCCTGCGGCCTGTTTACCTCCCCTCATCTGGTGGAGATCAACGAGAGATTCCAGATCAATGAGGAAATCATTACGGATCAAGTATTTTTGGATGCTTTTTGTAAAGTAAAAGCTCTTGCAGATGAGCTTTTGGCGGAAGGAAGTTATCATCCTACATACTTTGAAATGCTGTTTCTAATGGGGATGGTAATCTTCGCTGAGGCAGGAGTGGACTATGTTACTTTAGAGACAGGACTTGGGGGCAGGCTGGATGCCACTACTTCTGTGGAGAATCCCATCGCCTGTGTGATCACATCCATCAGTTTTGACCATATGCAGTATCTGGGAGACACCATTGAAGAAATTGCGGGAGAAAAGGCTGGAATCATTGTTCCCGGCGTCCCGGTGATCTACGACGGCAATAATAAAACCGCGGCGGCTGTAATCCGAAAAAGAGCCAGGGAGCTTGGCAGTCCTGCCATTGAGGTACGCCGCAAGGATGCGCAGATTCTGCGAAATACCCAGGCAGGAATTGATTTTTCCTTAAAGAATGCGTATTATGGTGATACGGTATTTTCTATTCCGTTTATAGCAGGATATCAGGTAATGAACGGCGCCCTTGCCCTTACCGCTATGGAAGTTCTAAAAGACTGCCTTCCCATTCCCATAGAAAAGATACAGGAAGGCATGAAAAAAACACGCTGGCAGGGCCGAATGGAGACGGTTCTTCCCGGAGTCATTGTGGACGGCGCACATAATGAAGATGGAGTGGAAAAATTTGTGGAGACGGCAGCGCATTTTCAGAAGGAGAATCCTCTTACCCTTCTGTTTTCGGCGGTAGAGGATAAGGATTACCGGGATATGGTCCGTGCCATATGTGAAAAGATTGGTTTTCGGCATGTGGTGACTACCCAGGTAGGAGGCAGCCGTATGGTTTCGGCGAAGAAGCTGGCAGAGCTTTTTAAGGAGATGGGCTGTGAAGACGTAAGGGCTTTCGAGGAGATACCTAAGGCCTTTGAAGAGGCGTATCGTCTTAAAGGAAAGGATGGAATGCTTTTTTGCGTAGGCTCTTTGTACCTTGTGGGTGAGATTAAACGTGTGATCAGGAGGAACGCATGATAGATTACGAAGAAGAACTAAAAAAATTTGAACCCTGTTTAGATGTGACGGATGCGGAGGGTGCGATTTATAACAGAGAACTGACAGATATTCTGGATGTGCTTCAGGAGATGCTCAGAGAAGCGAAAAGCGGAAAACGTGTAAGATAAGGAGATACGAATGAATTGTATGAATTGCGGGACGTTCCTTACGGACCCGGATTTAGATTATTGTCCCCGATGCGGCTGTAATGTGCTGATTCAGAAAAAGGTGGACTACCTTTCAAAATATTATTACAATCAAGGCCTGGAAAAGGCAAGCATCCGTGATCTGTCAGGAGCGATCACTTGTCTGAAGCAGAGCCTTACGTATAATAAAGGAAATATTGACGCAAGGAATCTGTTGGGACTTGTATATTTTGAAATGGGAGAGGTAGTGGCTGCTTTAAGCGAATGGGTCATCAGTAAAAATCTGCGTCCCAATAAAAACCTGGCTTCTGAATATATCAATAAACTCCAGGCAAATCCAAATAAGCTGGAAGCTATCAATGAAACCATAAAAAAATACAACCATGCTCTTGCTATGTGCAGGGAAGGTCATGAAGATATGGCCGCGATCCAGCTGCGTAAGATCCTTGCTCAGAATTCTAAGCTGATCAAAGGATATCATCTTCTTGCTTTAATCTGGATGAAAGACCAGGAGTGGAACAAGGCGCGGCGAATCTTAAAAAAGGCCGCCAGGATTGATAAGACGAACACTACTACCCTTCGTTTCTTAAAAGAGATAGATGAGCAGACTGGTGTGACCACCAGACTGGAAAAACAGGGAAAAGGCTTTTTCTTTGGCGGTTCCGGCGGAAAAAGCCAGGAGGATGCGGAAGATGGAGCCCTTGTCGTTCGTCAGCCTGTAATGAAAGAAAGATCCCGGCTTCCATTGTTCTTTACTTTAATGCTTGGCTTTGCTGCTGGTGCGGCGGCATTTTGGTTTTTGGCAGTACCGGCTATCCGTCAGGGGATTTATAGAGAAGCGAACCAGCAGATTGTACAGTACAGTGATTCCCTTGCAAGTCAGGGGGTGGAATTGTCCAGGGCGCAGGGAGAAGCCCAGCAGTCTGATGACGCGGCGGAGGCCGTGGTTCAGCAGGTAGAGGAGGAAAAGAGGCGCAGCCAGAGTTATCAGTCTCTTCTAAATGCATATCTGTATCTGCAGGAGGATAATCTGGACGGAGCGGCTTTGGAAATCCAGAATGTTTATGTGGATGTTTTAGATGACAGTGTCATGGGGATTTATACAACGATCTGCGACAATACAGGAGTAACCGGAATTGAAGATTCAGGAACACAGGGCGGGGATACTGGGACAGCAGATGAAAGTTCCAGCGGAGATGGCAGCGATGAGGAAGGAAGTTACGATGAATCTGGTTATGATGAATCCAGCAATGATGAATCTGGCTATAACGAGAGCGGCTATGATGAAACCAGTTATGATGCTATGGGTTATACAGATTATTATGGCTATGATGCAGAGGGCAGCGACTATTTAGAAACTGACAATTATGATGGATATTATTAAGAAAACATAAGAAAAACCTCCAAAAAGGGGATGCATATAATTGTGCATTCCCTTTTTGACATTTTAGGGAATAATTTGGAAAAATAGGGGGAAAATATGTATGGATCCTTTATTTCAGATAGAAGGGGCGTGTCTGACGGTCACGCTTGGGCCAGAGGTGGACCATCCGGTATCGGATGAGATACGAAGGAAATCAGACAGAATCCTGGAGGAAAGGTATATTAAAACTATGGTTTTTGATTTCCAGGATACGAATTTCATGGACAGCTCCGGAATCGGCCTTCTTATGGGGCGTTATCGGGCTTTGGGGATGAGAAGCGGATGCATTCGGGCAATAAATGTAAATGCTCATGTGGAAAAACTGCTGCATTTGTCCGGCATTCATAAATATATTGAGATCAGCAGGCAGGAATAATGGGAGGATAGGAAGGGAGTATATTATGGAAAATACCAATGAAATGACGATCATTTTTGACAGCCGTCCGGTAAATGAGGGACTGGCAAGAGTAGCGGCGGCATCATTCTGTACGCAGCTTAATCCTACCCTGGAGGAAGTGGCGGATATTAAGACTGCCGTATCAGAAGCAGTTACAAACTGCATTATCCATGGATATGAAGGAAAGGTACATAAGATTAAAATGACATGCCGCCTGAATGGCCGGGAGCTGAGCGTGGATGTGTCGGATGAAGGCGTAGGGATTTCAGATGTGGAAAAGGCTATGGAACCATTGTATACCACAAAACCGGAGAAAGACCGTTCCGGTATGGGCTTCACCTTCATGGAAGCGTTTATGGACGAGATATCTGTGGAATCCGAGGTGGGAAAGGGTACGACTGTGCATATGAAGAAGATCATCAGGAGGTGAATATGGACCATACTCTTGCTTTGATCGGACGCGCGCACCAGGGAGATAAAGAAGCGAGAGATACCCTGTTTCAGAAGAATATAGGTCTGGTATACAGTGTGGCAAAAAGATTTACAGGCAGAGGCGTAGAGATGGAAGATCTGTTTCAGATTGGAAGCATTGGTCTTTTAAAGGCAGTAGACAAATTTGATCTGTCGTATGATGTGAAATTTTCTACCTATGCAGTTCCCATGATCATGGGAGAGATCAAAAGATTTTTAAGAGATGATGGGATACTGAAGGTAAGCCGTTCTTTAAAAGAAAGCCACTATAAGGTTTATCAGTTAAGGGAGGCATTGGAACGTAAGCTGGGAAGAGAGCCTACGCTTTTGGAATTGTCCGGAGAAATGGGGATTCCTATGGAGGAACTGGTCCTTATTATGGAATCTAAAGTAGAGGTAGAGTCCTTGCAAAAAACGATATATCAGGGAGAAGGAACGGAGATTTCTCTGCAGGATAAGCTGCCGGAACAGGAAAATCAACAGGAACATGTTTTGGACAGGATCTTTCTGGAGGAAATTCTGGATACTTTGGACGTAAAACAGAGGCAGCTGATCTTTATGCGCTATTTCCAGGATATGACCCAGACGGAAATCGCGAAAGAACTGGGAGTCTCCCAGGTCCAGGTATCCAGGATGGAAAAGAAGATCCTGGAAAAGCTTCGGGGGAGGCTGTAAAGAAAAAGGGATAGCAGGATTTTTAGTATCAGGCAAGCTATCCCTTTTAATAAAATTAGATATATTTTAATATAGCACATTTAAAAGCTGATTCAGGAATCAAGATTCAGCTGTGAGAAATCAATGGAAAAATTATTGTAAATCCCTGCTTTCACAATGTCTGAAAACGTATAGTCCCCTGTGTCCTCGGATTCGAAATTATACACCAGGATTCTGTTTTTGTCCGGGTCCACGATCCAGTATTCCCGAACACCAGCAGTACGGTATTTAAAAAGCTTGGTATAGTAGTCCAGGCGCCGGCTGCTTGGTGAGACAATCTCGATGATCCAGTCAGGCGCTCCGTTGCATCCTTTGTCTGAGAGTTTGCTTTTATCACATATGACACTGATATCCGGCTCAACGTAATTCACATCATCTGCGCTTAGAAATACGGCAAAGGGTGCAATATCAACTTCACAGGAACCGCCTTTAGAGTCAAGATAATCTGCGATTTTCCGACTCAATGACAACAATATTTTTTGATGTCTGCGGCTTGGCGGAGCCATATAATATAGCTGGCCATCGATTAGTTCCGCTCTGGTTCCATCTGGCAAAGCATAGATATCTTCAATAGTAGAACGCTTTTCCTTAAATAATGGCATGATGACACATCCTTTCATGGTTCGTATTTTCGCGCGGCTTGGCGGCATATTGTTCCTTTAAAACTAATGGACGGGAATATACCCCGCTGCTATACCTGGATTATAACAGAACCATATATTGATGTAAATAAAAAGTCCCTTTCCTAAAAAAGCGCTGCTGGTCAACTTGTTATGGGGAAGGCTTTTCTCTGTTTTTTTGTTCTATGATCGTGGTATCTACATCATCCTCATACAAGCGCATCTGTACCTGCATGGGACTTGGATCGGAAGAAAGCTTCATCTTTCCGAAATGATTAAAGAAGATCAGAACTCCCAGGCCGATGCCGATAGAATAAGAAATTTCTAAAATAGTAAAGCCCGTGTCAGGCTGTCCGGTTACCTGTGTATAAATGTTGGAAAAAAGAGTTCCCACATCCACATCGTTATTAAAAGTCATAATGGAAAAGGCTGCGCCGAAAAAAGAGGCAAGAGAGACAAAGAGAATCTTAAGCCACCGCCAGACCGCCCCGGAGGTCTGCTCCTTCGCGTAGGTAAGGATAAAGTCAGACTCTCCGATAGGCGTGATATCCAAATCTGGTTCTTTTTTCTGGATGAGTTCGATCAGATCCATAACAGACATGACATAGCGGCCGTATTGGCGCGGGTTCAGGTTTGCCACCGGCATGACCCGCAGACGATTTTGAATCTTTGGATTTGTACAGGAAAGCTTACAGATGTCCTGCAGATAAATATGAGGATGAAAAACCTCAATGTTTTTGTCTAACTGTAAATATAATGTATCCTTCATAAATTTTACACCTGGATTGTTTTATTTTTGGTCTTTAGATGCTGATGGCTGCAATCTGATTGCGGCGGGGAAATTTTGCGCTTAAAGTTTACATCGCGAAGAGGATTTTTGAATCATACTGGTTTGTAACTGCGCGGCGGGGGACGGATTGGGCCTGACCTGTAATTTCAGGACTTCATTTTAGGCTTGAAAATAAGGCTGGCCAGGTAAGAGAAGATCAAGGCTCCGGAAACTCCGGCAGCACAGGCTGTAAAGCCTCCGGTAAAAAGCCCGAGCAGGCCTTCGCTGTCAATGGCTTCTTTCATTCCCTCCCAGAGAAGATGGCCGAAACCTAACAAAGGTACGCTGGCTCCAGCACCGGCGAATTGAGCGAAGGGAGCATAGATTCCCAAGAAACTTAAAAGAGCGCCCAGACATACAAGGATCACCATAATACGTCCTGGCATTAATTTCGTTTTATCCAGCAGTACCTGGACAAGGGCACAGATAAGGCCGCCTATCCAGAAAGCATGAAGATAATCCATAAGGAACCTCTCTTTCTTTTTTTGATAAAAGTTTATATGTTTATGTGCTCGATGACTACTGCATGTGCGATTCCCGGAACACTTGCTCCCTCATTAAAGCTGGTCTTTGAAAGAAGAGCGCCGGTAGGAACGAAAAGGATCCGATGCCATTCGCCTCTTACGACCTTGGGAAGTATGTGTGCGCACAGGACAGTGGCTGCACAGCCGCACCCGCTTCCTCCAGAATGAGTATCCTGCGTTTCAGGGTCAAAAATCAAAAGCCCGCAGTCCTGGTGACGGGAAGCAATGTCTATATTTTTCTTCAGGAGAAGATCCAGGAGGATTTTTTGTCCGACCATACCCAGATCGCCGGTGATGATGGCATCATAATCCGAAGGCCTTCTCCCAAAATCTTTCAGATGGCGGGAAATCGTGTCACAGGCAGCAGGGGCCATACAGCCTCCCATGTTCATGGAATCTTTAAGTCCATAGTCTACGATCTTTCCTGTAGTGATTCCCGTGATCCCGGCACAGCCAGAGGGGCTTTTAAGAGTCTGGCTTTTAGAAGGAAGGGGCGGAGGCAGAGGCCCCAGTACGCAGGCTCCGCTTCCGGTTACTGTCCAGGTGGCGGACAGGGGACGCTGGTTCCCATAGCCCAGGGGAAAACGGAATTCCTTTTCTGCGCTGGCAAAATGGCTGGAAGTAGCACATAAAATATGCTCTCCGCATCCGGCTGTGACGGCTACGGATCCCAGGGAAAGAGATTCTCCCATGGTGGAACAGGCGCCATATAACCCGTAAAAGGGAATTCCCATTTCCGCCGCACCAAAAGAAGAGGCGATAGTCTGGGCAAGAAGGTCTCCTGCAAAAATCATACGGATATCCTTGGGAGACAATCCTGCTTTTCCAATAGCTAAAACAGCGGTTTCTTTCTGCAGGTTCCCTTCTGCGGCTTCCCAGGTTTTTTCTCCGAACATAGGATCTTCACAGATCATATCAAAAGCGTTTCCTAAAGGGCCCTCTCCCTCTTTTTTTCCGGCGATGGCCGCCGCGCTCCAGATATATACGGGCGAGGGAAATTCTACGCTTGCCAATCCCCTTGTGTATTGGTTTATCATGCAGTCACCCCCAATATTTTCAGGATATAATACAAGACGCCCAAAAGCCAGGAGCTGAGTATTCCATAAAGGATTACCGGTCCGGCAATAGTAAATATTTTGCAGCCAATACCAAATACCTGTCCCTCCGGACGAAATTCAATGGCAGAGGAAGCCACGGAATTGGCAAATCCAGTGATCGGCACCAGGCTTCCTGCGCCGGCGAACTTCGCGATTTTGGGATAAACATTCAATCCGGTCAGAAGGACACTGGCCAAGATCAGAATAAGAGAGCACCAGGTTCCGGCGGCCTCCCTATCCACCCCGCGGCTTTGGAGCAAGTTTAGAATGATCTGGCCTAACACGCAGATCAGCCCGCCGGAAAGAAAGGCTTTGCACATATTTAGAGGCAGACTGTGGGTAGGAGTGATTTCTTTTACATATTTTTCATATTGCTTTTGCTTCTCTTGTTCCTGCTGTGTTGTCATGAAAATTTTCCTTTCCTGAATTTTTATTTTGACATTTTCTCTTTTTCTAGTATAATCCACTTTAAGTGACTAATTGTTTCGCTGAGAATGCTTTTTGAGAGTGCAGGTGTATCTCTTATTGCCAGCCGAGATAATAAAATAGAAGGGATCCCACAGATTTTCCAAGAGCCACACATAGAATAACGATGGAAAGCCCCTGGGAGAACCGTATCCTCCGGCAGAAGATAGGGAAGACATCCGCCATTTCTGCAAGCGCCAGGATCCATCCTCCAAGAAAAATACCGGAAAAAAAACCGTAAGCAGCCAGAAATGCAGGCCCCAAAGGAAGAGGAAGCTTAAATAAAAAGGTGACGACGCCGAAGACGGCCCCTAATAAAGTAGCATCTTCATATAATAAAATATAATCAGCGGTGCGGGTGATGCCGGCATATCGGGGGACAATGGAAAGGCCGATCATAAGTCCGGCGATCCCTCCTGCGATGATGATGCCGGAGCAGAGCCCTATGAACCCGAGAAATATCTGCTGCCACATAAACTCTCCCTTCTTTCATCAGTGAATGCTGTTAGTATGCCAAAAACCCTGTGAAGTATACGATGATTCTTAAAAAAGTATGAAAAACTGTACATTTAAGATAGCAGATAGTATAATTATAAAAGTATAAAAAACAGAGTTGCAATATGGCTAAAGCGAAGCAAACTTCAAATGCCAAATTGCCCCGTTGCTGGTCAGCTTGTGATCAGTAACGCTTGTAGGAGGGTTGTGTATGCAGGATGCGTATTCCCGTATGGAGTTGCTGATAGGAAGGGAAGGAGTCACGAAATTAGGTACGGCGAAAATCGCCGTTTTCGGGCTGGGCGGAGTAGGTTCTTATGTAGTGGAAGCACTTGCTAGATGTGGAGTGGGAAGTCTTACCCTGGTAGATCACGATAAGATTTCAGTGACAAATATTAACAGGCAGCTTCTTGCCCTTAACTCAACTATTGGAAGAAGTAAGGTCCAAGTGGCGAAAGAGAGGATTCATGACATAGACGATGATATTATCGTACATACTTATGAAGTCTTTTATAATGAAGATACGGAAGATATGTTTGATTTTCATGCATATGATTATATAGTAGATGCAATTGATACTGTGACATCCAAGCTGATGCTCATATCCCGGGCGAAGGAGTGCCGGGTTCCCATCATTTCCTGCATGGGTACGGGAAATAAGCTGGATCCTTCTAGATTTGAGATTACGGATATTGCCAGAACCAGCGTATGTCCTTTGGCGAAGGTAATCCGTTCAGAGCTTAGAAAAAGAGGAATCCGTAAGGTGAAAGTTCTTTATTCGAAAGAAAAGCCAATAGCTGTTTCCAGAAGTGAAGAAACGAAGGGAACATCTAACCGTCCCGTGCCGGGCAGCATTGCCTTTGTACCTGCAGCGGCAGGTCTTATGATTGCAGGAGAAGTTGTAAAAGATCTCCTTGAAGAAAAATAAAATAGAAAGTCAGAGGAACGAAATCTGTGAAACAGGAAGTAAAACAAAAATTCAGTCAATTACTGGGGATGCAGGGGGTGTATGTTGAAGAACCCATGTGCCGCCATACCACCTTTCGGATCGGAGGACCGGCAGACTATTTTCTGATTCCGGAATCATATGGACAGATTCGTGAGATACTGGATATCTGCAGGGAAGAGAATCTTCCCTATTTTATTCTGGGAAACGGAAGCAACCTGCTGGTAAGTGATTCCGGATATCGTGGGGTGATCATCCAGATCTACCGCAACATGAACCAGATCCAGGTGGAAGGGGAAAAAATCCGTGCCGGGGCTGGCGCTCTCCTCTCAGCCATTGCCGGCGCCGCTAAAAATGCATCCCTTACCGGATTTGAGTTTGCCGGAGGGATTCCCGGAACCATAGGAGGGGCCGCGGTGATGAATGCGGGCGCATACGGAGGAGAGCTGAAAGATGTCCTGTGGGAAGTAACGGTAATGGACAGGGAGGGTGAAATCCTTCAGATTCCTGCAAAAGATTTGAAAATGGGCTATCGCACCAGCATCATAAAGCAGGCGGGCTACCTTGTCCTGGAAGCGGTGATTTCTTTGAAAAAGGGAGATCAGGAAGCAATTGGTTCTTATATGAAAGAGCTTGGACAGATGCGTGTCAGCAAGCAGCCTTTGGAATATCCAAGCGCGGGCAGTACCTTTAAACGTCCGGAAGGATATTTCGCGGGAAAACTTATAATGGAGAGCGGACTTCGCGGGTATCAGGTAGGCGGTGCCAAGGTATCAGAAAAACACTGCGGTTTTGTGATCAACACAGGAGACGCCTGCGCGAAAGATGTGAAGAAGCTAATGGATGATGTCATAGAGCGGGTGCAGGAAAAATTCGGCGTCACTCTTGAGCCGGAAGTGAAATTCTTAGGAGAGTTTTAGCGGGGAGAAGTTTGGAAGTAAATTTCCAAACTTACTCTGCCGGCGCAATATATGCGCCAGGAGGAGGAACGAATGCGTTTTGTAATAGTAACGGGGCTGTCCGGGGCAGGAAAGACTACTGCTCTTAAAATGTTAGAGGATGCCCATTATTTTTGTGTAGATAACCTGCCGATCCCTCTGCTGGAGAAGTTTGCCGCCCTTATGAGCGGAGTGGATAAAGGAGAGGCGCAGAATGTAGCTTTAGGGATAGACGCCAGAAGCGGAAGTTCGCTGGATGAGCTGGAGCTTCTTCTTGATAAAATGAAAAGCCAAGGCTATGATTTCAAAATCCTGTTTTTAGATGCAGAAGACAGAGTGCTGGTAAAGCGGTATAAAGAAACCAGAAGGAGCCATCCTCTCACTGCAAACGGGCGGGTGGATGAAGGAATCCGCCTGGAGAGGGAGAGAATGAATTTCCTAAAAGAAAGGGCGGATTATATCATAGATACCACTCATCTTCTGACCAGAGAACTAAAAGAAGAGATAGAAAAAATTTTTATTGATAATACAGATTTTCAAAATCTGGTCATCTCTGTTTTATCCTTTGGATTTAAGTATGGAATCCCTTCTGATGCGGATCTGGTATTTGATGTGCGTTTTCTTCCGAATCCTTACTATGTAGATGAGTTAAGGCCATTGACCGGCAAGGATGAGGGAGTGTATCACTATGTGATGGACAATGATGTAGCCAGACAGTTCGCTGATAAACTTGAGGACATGGTGAAATTTTTAATCCCTCATTATATCAGGGAGGGAAAAACAAGCCTGGTGATAGCCATTGGATGTACGGGAGGGAAACACAGGTCAGTAACATTGGCGAGAGTCCTTTATAACCGGCTGACAGAAATTAAGGAATACGGTTTAAGACTGGAACACAGAGACGTTGAGAAGGATCGTATAGTAAAAGGACAGTGACTGGCAATAATAAAGGAGAGGTTGGAAAATGTCTTTTTCAGGGATGGTGAAAGAAGAACTTTCCGGGCAGATCGGCACAGGGCTTCACTGCCGGATCGCAGAAACAGCAGCGCTTTTGAGTGCCTGCGGAAAGATAACGGCTGAAGGCACGCTTCGTTTTCAGACAGAAAATGAGTCAGTTCTAAGAAAATACTTTACATTGCTGCAAAAAACCTTTAATATAAAGACAGAAATCTCTGTCCGTGAAAATAATCATCTGAAAAAGGGAACGGTGTATTTTATTGAACTGTCCGATTCTGAACAGGTCCAGGCTGTTCTTCAGAGTACGAAGCTGAAAAGGGATGGAGAAAACGGAGAAACCTTATCCTTTTGCAACGCGCTGGTCACGCAGCAGAGTTGCTGCAAGAGGGCGTTTATCCGTGGAGCTTTTTTAGCGTCCGGTTCCATAAGCGATCCCAGAAAGAGCTATCATTTCGAAGTCGTGTGTCAGGACGAAAAGAAAGCAAAACAGCTTCAGGAGATCATTCGCAGTTTTCAAGTCGATGCAAAGATCGTCCTGCGTAAGAAATCATATGTGGTCTATGTGAAGGAAGGCGCACAGATCGTAGATATGCTGGCGGTCATGGAGGCGAACGTAGCATTGATGGACCTGGAAAACATCCGCATACTGAAAGAAATGAGAAATTCAGTAAACCGGAAAGTAAATTGTGAAACTGCAAATATCAATAAGACGGTGAATGCGGCAGTAAAGCAGATGGAAGACATTAAGCTGATCCAAAGGACGATAGGTTTTGAAAGCCTGAACGAGGGTCTTGCCCAGATTGCAGAATTGCGGCTGCAGTATCCGGAATCTACACTAAAAGAATTAGGTTTAATGTTGGTCCCGCAGGTTGGCAAATCAGGTGTGAACCATCGCCTGCGTAAGCTGAGCGAGATCGCAGATGGACTGCGGGAAAACAAGGAGGAGTTATTATGATTAAAAAACCAATCACCATTAATTTGTCTACTGGTCTTGAGGCGCGCCCTGTTGCGCAGTTGGTACAGGTGGCAAGTCAGTTTAACAGTGAGATTCATGTTGAGATTGGCGAAAAGAAAGTGAATGCCAAAAGCATTATGGGTATGATGACACTAGGCTTGGATGCAGGAGAAGAGATCACTCTTTCTGCTAACGGAGAAGATGAAGAGGCTGCTATGTGCAGCATTGAGAAATATTTAAGTAATCAATAATCGAAAATTAGGCTGTATTGTATATAGAGCAACAGAAGAAACGCCAGGGAAGGAAGACCGCTCCCTGGCTTTTTTAGGTATTCCTGTCATCTGCGTTTTCACAGATGACAGGGGGATTCTTAGAGGCGGTTGTTAGAAATTTTAAGCTTTTGCGGCATCTTTTCTTGAGAATTTTGTGAAAAGGAGGGGATACAGGATCAGAATCCATGACACCACCAGAAAATATCGGATAAAAGAGGCGGGCAGGGAGGTTCCGATCAAAGGTTTCAGTCCTTCCTGGATGCATAAAGCCACGGTCAGGCCGAGAATTGTCCGGAAAAGTTTCTGAGACATTTTTTTCGGCAGAGTAAAACGGATAAAACGGTTTTCTACATAAAATCCCAGGGCAAAAGCGGTTCCGGCTCCGGCGGCTTTTAAGCAGTCGCGGGCGTATGAAAGAGTGATCGTCCCGCTTTGGTTTAAAATGACTGCATAGATACAGAGAAAAATACACAAAGCGGCCATGATAAGAGAAATCCGTCCTTCTTTTCCCTTTTGGAAGTCCCTTTTATAAAACAAGGAATACGCCAGCCATGTAAAGAAAAGAGTAAGCGCCCAGGAAGTACATACATCCTTCGGGGTATGGCAGCCTAAATACATGCGGGAAAATCCAACAAGAAAGACAACAAAAAGACAAAGGCACTTCTGCCGCAGTTTTTTTCCATGAAAGGCCAGGGTTCCAAATAAGGAAGAGATACTTTGCGTATGCCCGCTTGGAAAAGAATAGCCTGTAGCACCGGCGACAGCTGAGTCTACAGGAGAAAAAGTCGGATCCAGAATCCAGGGACGGGGAATTCGGAAGGTGATTTTTAATCCCTGAACAAATAAACCGGAGGAAAAGTAGGAAAATCCCAGGGTATAGGCAAGACGCTTGTTTGTACACCAAAACAGCCAGCAGATCACGGCCACAACGAAGACTTCCTGTGCCAGATAGGTGATACCCTGAAAAAAGATATCTCCGGCTGGGGTTCGGTATTGGGCTAAGAATCGCAGAAACTCCATAAATTTAAATCCTTTCCTATATAATAATCAGGGAAATTTACAAATATCCCTTAACATTATAAGTTGACCAGGAGAAAAAAACAAGGTATAATGAATAAGATAAAAACCAGAGAGTAAATTAAGGATTACTGTTTGCGTTTCAGCGTAGACAGCAATGCCATCAAACAAAAGTGAGGAACAAGAATAATGTCCAGATTTTTAAAATTTATCGTACATTTTATCGTGATATGTACAGTGCTGTGTGTAGTCGCCCTGGTGGCGCCGCCTTTCTGGGGGATCACCACAGTCATTGTGGATAATACAGAGAAAGAAACAAACCTTCCCTTAGGTTCTGTTACTTATGCCATCCCAGTAGATACAGAGGATGTGAGCATCGGAACATCTATCCTGGTGCAGAACGGCGGACAGACCTACCGCTATAACATTGCCTCCCTGGATCTGGAAAACGGAACAGGAACTGTGGTAGATCCCACGAATCCTGAGGGAGAAGCTCTTCCGGTATCGGTAAAGAATAAAGTTCCCCAGGTAGTAGTGACAGTAGGACTTATAGGATATTTGTTTGTGGCTACGGAAAGTATTGAAGGTCTGATCATATTAGGATTGGCTGTTCTTTTCTTGGTTATCCTCTATATCATAGCAGAGCTGTGGAAAAAGGAACCGGCTGGAGAAGCTGCCGATGAAGACGGAACATACATTAAAAGTAAGAAAGAACTTAAACGTGAAGAAAAAGAACGGGCCCGCCGGATGAAGGAAGAGGATAAACAGCTGCTTCGGGAAGACAAAGCACGCAGAAAGCAGGAGAAAAAGGATCGTAAGGTTATCCGCACAGGCGGCTTTGTTGATGAAGTGTATGAAGATGATTTTTCTGACGAAGAGGCAGATGAGACTCCAGTGACAGAGGTGCAGAACGCTACCAGCGAAGCTCATGAGCTGCTGAAAAAAGAAATCGCCGCCACTACGGCAGACGAGACCTCTTCTGAGCAGGGAGAAGAGTTGGCAGAAGCAGCTGCTCAGATATCTCAGCCAGAAGAAGAACCAGAGCTTTCGGAGGAACCGGCAGAAATCAAAAAAATGGCAATTCCATTGTGGTCAGCCGCCCAGCTTGCCGATAAGGCAAAACAGGAAGGTGATGCGCCGGATATCGTAAAGGACGGAATAACAAATGTTACACTTTTTGACTACTCCGATATCATCAGCGGAGAGGAAGCTACAGAAGTAGAACAGTAAAGAAGAGATACAGGGCAGCCATAGGCTGCCCTTTGTTTTTTGGAGAATTGTACGAGAAAAAAAACAAAAAAATAAAAAAAACCCTTGCAAAGGGGAAAAACATTGTGTATACTAACAGATGCTGTGACATGATAGCTGTGAAGCGCGAGGTTGCTGTCGAAAGACAGGTTTTCCGTGGAGCGAATGTCAAGTTAGGGAAACTGACGACAAGTCACTGTACAAGTTCAGAAGACCATCTAGGGATGGGCGTGTGGAAAGATGTCTTAGGACACACACGGAGATGTGTACAGTCGCCGCTTGTCGTACTGATAATGAGTACGAATAGGAGGAGACTTTTTTTATGGCAAATCAGGTAATGAGAATCACATTAAAAGCTTATGATCATCAGTTAGTAGATGCATCTGCAGCTAAAATCATCGAAACTGTTAAGAAGAACGGCGCTAAGGTAAGCGGCCCGGTTCCGCTTCCTACTAAGAAAGAGGTTGTAACCATCTTAAGAGCGGTTCACAAATATAAAGATTCCAGAGAACAGTTCGAGCAGAGAACCCATAAGAGACTCATTGATATCCTGACACCAACCCAGAAGACAGTAGATGCACTTTCCAGACTGGAAATGCCGGCTGGTGTTCACATCGATATCAAGATGAAGACGAAATAAGTAAGGTAGCAATGCCCGTGAGGGTGTTTCATAAAAGTATATGATTGCCGGAAACGGTAATCCGCTATAAGGAGGAAGAAAGAATGAAGAAAGCTATTTTAGCTACAAAAGTCGGAATGACTCAAATCTTCAACGAAGACGGAACATTGATTCCAGTCACCGTACTTCAGGCTGGCCCATGTGTAGTAACACAGGTTAAGACCGAAGAAAACGATGGCTACGCAGCAGTTCAGGTGGGCTACGGCGAGATCAGAGAAAAACTGGTTAACAAGCCGGAAAAAGGTCATTTTGACAAAGCAGGCGTTGCAGTAAAGAGATTTTTGAAAGAATTCAAATTTGAAAACGCAGGCGAATATGAAGTAGGACAGGAAATTAAGGCTGATATCTTTGCAGCAGGAGATCACATCGATGCAACTGCTATTTCCAAAGGTAAAGGTTTCCAGGGCGCGATCAAGAGACATGGACAGTCCAGAGGACCTATGACTCACGGTTCCAAATATCACCGTCATGCAGGTTCCAACGGTGCTGCATCCGATCCCAGCAAGGTATTCAAGGGCAAAAAGATGCCTGGCCAGATGGGACATGTTCAGGTAACTGTACAGAATCTTGAGGTCGTACGTGTAGATGCTGAAAACAACTTACTGTTAGTTAAGGGTGCTGTTCCAGGACCTAAGAAATCTTTGGTTACTATCAAAGAGACAGTAAAGTCCTTATAATGAGAAAGGAGGAGCACACAAATGGCAAACGTAACTGTTTATAATATGGAAGGCAATGAAGTTGGAACAATGGAGCTGAACGATGCAGTGTTTGGCGTAGAAGTGAACGAGCATCTGGTTCATCTGGCTGTTGTTCGCCAGCTTGCAAATAAACGCCAGGGTACTCAGAAGGCAAAAACCCGTTCTGAAGTAAGCGGCGGCGGAAGAAAACCGTGGAGACAAAAAGGAACAGGTCATGCAAGACAGGGTTCCATCCGTGCACCACAGTGGACAGGCGGCGGTGTGGTATTCGCTCCGGTGCCAAGAGATTATACAATGAAAATGAACAAGAAAGAAAGAAGAGCAGCTCTTAAATCCGCTCTGACTTCTAAAGTTCAGGACAATAAATTCGTAGTTGTGGACAGCCTTACAATGGCTGAGCCTAAGACAAAGGAAATGCAGAAGGTATTAAGCAACCTGAAAGCTGAGAAAGCGCTTGTTGTGATCGCAGCAGACGATAAGAATATCGCACTTTCCACAAGAAACATCGCAGATGTACAGCTTTCTACTGTAAATTCCATCAACGTGTATGATGTTATGAAACATCAGACCGTAGTTGTAACAAAAGACGCAGTGGCATCCATCGAGGAGGTGTACGCATAATGGCTGATATCAAGTATTATGATGTGATCCTGAAACCGGTTATCACAGAAAAATCCATGAACGCTATGGGTGAAAAGAAATACACTTTCTTAGTACATCCGGAAGCAAATAAATCCCAGATCAAAGAAGCTGTGGAAAAAATGTTCGAGGGAACAAAGGTAAAGAGCGTAAACACCATGAATATGGATGGAAAGAAAAAACGCCGCGGTATGGTAGTTGGAAAAACTGCAAAGACCAAAAAAGCTATCGTATCCCTCACAGAGGAAAGCAAAGATATTGAAATCTTTGAAGGGCTGTAATTAGCCGGCCTTTTCCTTATACACTATATGCTGGAAAGCATGATGACTAATATTCGAAAGGAGAACAATCATGGGAATTAAAACCTATACCCCATATACACCTTCAAGAAGACATATGACTGGTTCCGATTTCTCCGAGATTACAGCTACTACGCCTGAGAAATCCTTAGTAGTGTCTCTGAAGAAAAACGCTGGACGTAACAACCAGGGTAAGATCACAGTAAGACACCGCGGAGGCGGAAGCAGAAGAAAATACAGAATCATCGACTTTAAGAGAAAGAAAGATGGAATTCCTGCAACAGTAAAGACCATCGAGTATGATCCGAACAGAACAGCAAACATCGCTCTGATCTGCTATGCAGACGGCGAGAAAGCATACATTCTTGCGCCGGAAGGCTTAAAAGTAGGCCAGAAGGTTATGAACGGACCGGAAGCGGAAGTTCGTGTTGGCAACTGCTTGCCATTAGAACTGATTCCGGTTGGTACAATGATCCATAACATTGAGCTTCATCCAGGAAAAGGCGGCCAGATGGTTCGCTCCGCTGGAAACGGCGCTCAGTTAATGGCAAAAGAAGGTAAATACGCAACACTTCGTTTACCGTCTGGTGAAATGAGAATGGTTCCTATTGTTTGCCGCGCATCCATCGGTACTGTTGGAAACGGCGACCACAACCTTATCAATATCGGTAAGGCTGGACGTAAGCGCCACATGGGCATCAGACCTACTGTCCGCGGTTCTGTTATGAACCCCAACGACCATCCACATGGTGGTGGTGAAGGTAAGACAGGTATCGGCCGTCCAGGTCCATGCACACCTTGGGGCAAACCTGCTCTTGGTCTGAAGACCAGAAAGAAAAACAAACAGTCCAACAAGCTCATCGTAAGAAGACGCGATGGAAAAGCGTTGTCTAAATAATAAGGAGGTTTAAGCATGTCTCGTTCACTGAAAAAAGGACCTTTTGCAGATGCAAGCTTACTGAAAAAAGTAGACGCTTTAAACGCTGCAAACGATAAAACAGTCATTAAAACATGGTCACGTCGTTCGACTATTTTCCCGTCCTTTGTGGGACACACCATCGCTGTCCATGACGGAAGAAAGCACGTACCGGTATATATTACAGAGGATATGGTTGGACATAAGCTCGGCGAGTTCGTGGCAACCAGAACCTACAGAGGACACGGAAAAGACGAAAAGAAATCCGGCGTTCGCTAAATTGATCTATAAACTGTTTGTTGTCCCCTGTGGGACAGCAGGCAGGTTAACCTGATATTGAATGAAGAGGAAAGGAGGCACTTTAAAATGGCAAAGGGACATAGAAGCCAGATTAAGAGAGCCAGAAATGAGAGTAATAGAGAGACAAGACCGTCTGCAAAATTATCTTATGCAAGAATTTCTGTTCAGAAAGCCTGCTACGTGTTAGATGTAATCCGCGGCAAAGATGTGCAGACAGCACTTGGTATCCTGACATATAACCCAAGATACGCTTCCAGCGTACTGAAGAAGCTGCTTGAGTCAGCAATCGCAAACGCTGAAAACAACAACGGAATGAACGCAGACAACCTCTACATTGCAGAGTGCTATGCAAACAAAGGACCTACAATGAAGAGAATTCAGCCAAGAGCACAGGGAAGGGCTTATAGAATCGAAAAGAGAACAAGCCACATCACCATCGTGCTGGATGAAAGGTAAGGAGGAGAATCATGGGACAGAAAGTTAATCCACATGGCCTTAGAGTCGGAATTATCAAGGATTGGGATTCTAGATGGTATGCAGAAGCTGATTTTGCAGATTACTTAGTGGAAGACTATAACATCAGAACCTTCCTGAAGAAGAAATTATACAGCGCAGGTGTTTCCAAGATTGAGATCGAGAGAGCATCTGACAGAGTAAAGATCATCATCTACACAGCTAAGCCAGGTATCGTAATCGGTAAAGGCGGCGCTGAGATCGAGAAAGTAAAAGCTGAGTTACAGAAATATACAGACAAGAAGCTGATCGTTGATATCAAAGAAGTAAAGAGACCGGACAGAGATGCGCAGCTTGTAGCGGAGAACATTGCTCTTCAGTTAGAGAACCGTATCTCCTTCAGACGTGCAATGAAATCCACTATGCAGAGAACCATGAAAGCCGGAGCAAAAGGTATTAAAACCGCAGTTTCCGGACGTCTTGGCGGAGCAGATATGGCTCGTACAGAGTTCTACAGTGAAGGTACTATTCCGCTTCAGACACTGCGTGCAGACATCGATTATGGATTTGCCGAAGCAGACACCACATACGGTAAAGTTGGCGTAAAAGCATGGGTCTACAACGGTGAAGTTCTTCCAACAAAAGGAACTAAGGAAGGGAGCGATAAATAATGTTAATGCCAAAAAGAGTAAAACGTCGTAAACAATTCCGTGGCTCCATGAGAGGTAAAGCCCTGAGAGGCAATAAAATCAATTACGGCGAATTCGGCCTTGTTGCCACTGAACCATGCTGG
>DWYZ01000132.1 GCA_019118425.1 Candidatus Blautia faecavium
CCCTGAACAGCCAGCCGAAAAGCCGCTCCGAATGGACGGGCAGGCCTCGCGAGGCTTGGAGGATTTCGTTTGCCCCGCTTCAGCCGCAGAGCATCTGTCCGAAGCGCAGCAAGTTATGCGCCGCGGCTGATAATCGGCGAGGGCAAACGAAATCCCCAAACGCAGCGCCGCCTGCCCGTCCATTCGGAGCGGTTTTTCGGCGTCCTATTCACATCGCCCCTCCACCTAGGCAAAAATCCACTCTTCTTTTTTGACCTTGATTTACCCTGCCACAAAAACTCAACAAAAAAAGCAAGATTCCTTCTCGTTTTCCGTCAAATAATAAGAAGAAACCATATCCTGTCCCCGTTATAATAAAGCCACACAAAGTAAAGAAACGGAACACGAAAAAGAAAAAGGAGGACTAAAACATGAAAGTTAAGTTCGGCGTATTGGGATACGGTTTCATGGGGCACGTTCATGTAGAGAAGCTTATGAAACGGGATGACTGCCAGATAGTTGCCGTATGCGACACAGATCCGGAAAAAATGGCAGATGTACCGGAAGGGATTGAAACTTATGCTTCCATAGATGAGCTCTTAGAAAAAGCAGATATTAATGCAGTAGTTATTGCTGTACCAAACCATATCCACTTAGAGGCAGTAGAGAAATCCGCACGGGCCGGAAAGAATATTCTCTGCGAAAAACCAGTAGCCCTTACCTTAGAAGAACTGGATGAAATGGAAGCTATCATCAAAGAGACAGGGGTAAAATTCTCCGTACATCAGCAGCGCAGATGGGACTGGGATTACCGCACTGCCAAGGCTGTCTATGACAGCAACACTCTGGGAGATGTGTATACTATCCAGTCAAAATTGTACGGCTTTAACGGAAATATGCATGATTGGCATGTATATCCTGAATTTGGCGGTGGAATGCTCTTCGACTGGGGCGTACATCTGCTGGATCAGATGCTTTATATGGTGGACAGCAAAATTGTCAGTGTATACGCGGATCTGCGCAATGTGATAAACGAAAAGGTAGATGATTACTTTAAGATTATTTTAAGTTTTGAAAATAACGTTACTGCTGAGATCGAACTGGGGACATATTTCCTGGAAGATAAAGAAAAATGGTTTGAACGCCACTGGTTTATCGGAGGAAACAAAGGAAGCATGTATTCCGATGGTTTTGCCCCGGAAGGAAAGATTGTAAGAACAACCAGACTTCTTACAAATGTGCCTGGAAAGACGACGATGACTGCCTCCGGCCCGACCAGATCCTTCGGACCGCCTGCGGAAGGTCTGATTGTAACCGAGCCTCTTCCAAAGGTAGAAACAGATCAGACCATGTACTACGATAACTTTATAAAAGCCGTAAATGGGGAAGAAGATTTTATAGTGACCATTCCTCAGGTACGCCGTGTGCTCAGACTGATGGATGCGGTAAGAAAATCTGCAGCTTCTCATAAGTCGGTGGATTTTGAATAAATAACTTAGCTTTCCTCTAAAGCATTTGTGCTTTTTGCTCTCTTTTTATATGTGGTGCAGACTGCCGGAAGATTTTTCCGGCAGTCTGTACTGTTTATGGGGGAAAGCTTTATTGATACATACGGAGCTGCTGCAGACGGTACTGTTCCGGTGTGACCTTACAGAAGGCTTTAAACCTGGCGCCGAAATAGCTGGGGTTGGAGAAACCGCACTCTCTGGCAATCTCTTCCACCTTTTTATCCGGAAAGGATAAAAGCAGGGTTCGGGCGCGGGCAATGCGCATCTCAGTCAGATGAAAAATGATAGTGTGGCCGGTTTCTTTTTTAAAGACGCTGCACAGGTATTCTTTTGTTTTCCCCAAAGAAGCGGAAAGACAATCCAGGGAAATCTCCTCCTGATAATGAGCCTCCAGATAAGACACGATCTCCATGACCAGTCCGTTGCCAGGCAGGGAAATGCTTCCGGGAATGCGCAAGGTAAAAGAGGAAATGTCCAAAAGGAATGCATAGCAGGCTTTAGAAAAGATTTGCTTTATCCCGGAATCCCGGGAAGAAGACAGATCGGTAAGCTTTTGGACAAAGTCCGGGAAAAATTCACGGCAAGTCATTTGGAAAATCCCAGGCTGATCGATCTTCAGAAATGCAGTAAGCGCCGGGACAAGTTCCCCGTCAAAGCCAACGATATCCAACAGCCATTCTGAATCCAGCTTATGGTAAAGATGAGGGATATGAGAAGGGATAAAAAAACAATCTCCCGGATAGATAATGCTGCGGATTCCGTTTATGGTGACCTCTCCCCGGCCTTTGACGCAGAAAAACCATTGCCAGGGTCCGATGCCGTGAGGACGGGTGACCTCCTCCTGGGCGTGCTCCTTGCCGATGATGCGGATGCGGAGAGGAAATTTAAGCCTTTCTTTCGGCGTGTAATCGAAAGACAAGAGCATAGACAGAAGCCTCCTTTTTGTATGTACGATTATTAATTTAATGATAGATATATTATAATCTTAAGATTGATAGATGAAAAGAAAAAAATTTATAATTTACAAAAAAGGACAGACAGAGATGATAGCGTCTGGTATATAAAAAAGTACATCGTCCGATCAATAACTGGATTAATAATACAGAATATTTTTTCAAGACGGCGTACTAGATAGGAGTGAGAAAAATGGTCAACGATATGACCGTGGGCAGACCTGTGAAAGTGATCACAGCTTTTGCGGTACCCATGTTTATCGGAAGTGTATTTCAGCAGGTCTACAACATGGTGGACTCCATTGTGGTAGGCAATTATGTGGGAGCAGACGCCTTGGCGGCGGTGGGTGCCTGTTCCGGCGCCTTCAATCTTTTGATCGCGCTGATCACCGGGCTTACCGGAGGCATGTCTGTGGTGATCGCCCAGTATTTTGGAGCCAAGGATTATAAAATGGTAAAGAAAACCTTTTTATCCGCTGCGATCGTTATTCTTGCGGCAGGTCTTTTGATCACCGGGGCGGGGATACTTCTGGCCAGGCCCCTTCTGACAGTTTTAGATACCCCGGAAAATATCATGGAGGACGCTATGGTCTACCTGGTGATCATGGTGTGCGGAACGCTGGCAAACTGTTTGTATAACGGAATGTCCGCCCTTTTGCGGGCCATGGGAGACTCGGTTATCCCCTTGGTGATCCTGATCATAGCAAGCTTTTTAAATGTAGTTTTGGATTTGCTCTTTGTTGTGGGCTTCGGCATGGGAGTAGGCGGTGCCGCCGGGGCTACGGTGCTCTCCCAGTTTCTTTCTGCTGGGGCATCTATCCTTTATGTATTTTATAAAATGCCTATGCTGAAATTTTCCTGGAAGGAATTCCGTCCGGAAAAGGCCCTGGTGAAAGAAATTATCCGTATCGGATTTCCTGCGGCGCTTTCCTCCTGCGGTGTGTCCATTTCCGTAATGTTTATGCAGAGAGCGATCAATGCTTACGGCTCTACCGTTGTGGCCGGGTATACCATTGGCACCAGGGCGGAAAATATCGGATTTTGCCTAAGCTATTCCATTGGACTGGCAGTGGGAACCTTCTGCAGCCAAAATATTGGGGCGGGAAAAGAAGACCGGGTAAAAAAGGGAATGCATACCGGATATTTTATCGCTATAGGCTATACCGTTGTGGTTGGGATTATCTTTCTGCTTTTCACGAAAAACCTGGCAGGGATCTTCACCTCGGATCAGGCGGCAATCGATGTGGCCATTAGTTATATTTATGTGGAAAGTTTCTTTGCTCCTGTGCTGGGGCTGGTATTTGTATTCCAGAACTTTCTTCGAAGCGCAGGAGATGTGGCGCCCACGGTGTGGATGAGCATTATGGAGATTGCGGCGCGGAGTGTGCTGGCTTTCTGCTTTTCCTGGGCCTTTGGATATACGGGTATCTGGTGGGCCACACCTGTGGGGTGGACGGCTTCGCTGCTGCTGGGGATTTATCGGTATCGTTCAGGTAAGTGGAAGAAGAGGATGATTGTGCGGGTGAATGAGGGTGAGAAAAAATTTATGGGTGTGGATTAATATTGAGATATTCATATTAGAATATTAAGATTGAAGAGATGTGGATAGAGGAAATATAATAGGGAGAGAGGGGTAACGGACGCTGCGTGTACGGGGTGGCTGGTCTTGCAGGCGGTGCTCCGGTTGGGGATTTCTCCCGGGCTCGCCGATTATCAGGCGCTTCCCATAACTCGCTTTGCTCAGACAGATGGGAAGCGTCTGAAACGGCCCGGGAGAAATCCTCCAATCCTCGCAATGCCTGCAAGACCAGCCACCCCGTACACGCAGCTGACATTACAGCCCGGGAGAGAATGGGACGTATGTTAGACGCAGTCGGCTGCCGCTATACATTTGTCGCTGTGGAAAAATGCGAACTGTAAAGATTATGATCAATATTGTTCACTGGCAAGGATACATATTTTATGCCAACGTGTTGAACATACAACCACATTCTCTAACGTCTTGTGCGGCCAACCGCAGCGCCTCCCGCCGTACCCATCCCCCTCTCCTCACGGCGTCCCTCAGACTCCTCATTCCCCAAAATATGAATATCAGGAGGTACCTTATTATGTTACACCCACACATCGCCCCCGATTCCCACGGAATCCCCACCCTATACGTAAACGGCCGCCCCTTCTTCCTGTATAGCGGCGAAATCCACAATTCCGCCGCCAGCAGCCTTGCCTACATGGAAGAGCACGTATGGCCAAATCTGGAAAATCTGAATATGAACGCGGTGATCCTTCCCATTTTCTGGGAGCTTTTAGAGCCTGCGGAAGGCCAGTTTGATTTCAAACTTACAGACGGATTGATCACCCAGGCCCGCCGGCATGAGAAGAAGCTGGTACTCCTTTGGTTTGGCCTTTGGAAAAACGCGGAATCTATGTATGTTCCCCAATGGATGAAAAAAGACACAAAAACCTACTTCCGTGCGGAGACAGTAAGAGGAGAAAAAACCACCACAATTTCGCCCTTCTGTAAGGCAGCAGTAGAGAAAGACGCCTATGCCTTTGCTGCTCTAATGGATCACATCCGGGCTTTTGATGAGGAGGAGAGCACGGTGCTTGTTATCCAGGTGGAAAACGAGATCGGGATTTTAGGAGAGGCGAGAGATTACTGTCAAGCAGCACAGGAGGAATTTGCCAAAGAAATTCCCCAAATCCTTAAAGAGAACCTTCACGTGGAAGGCAGCTGGAAGGAAGCCTTTGGCCCGGAAGCAGAGGGAACCTTCATGGCTTGGCATTTTGCTGCGGCAGTGGAAAGGATCGCTTCTGCGGGAAAGGAAAAATACAATCTGCCCTGTTATGCAAACTCCTGGCTGAAACAGTATCCTTGGTATCCGGGTTCCTACCCCATGGGAGGGCCTGTGCCGTCTATGCACAAGATCTGGAAGCTGGCAGCTCCGTCCCTGTTTGCTCTGGCACCGGATATTTATGTGCCCTACTGCGCGGATGTGATGGACGAGTACGCGGGAGCAGAAAATCCCCTATTTATCCCGGAGATCCGTAAGGACGCGGTGGCAGCTTCCTATTGTCTGTATGCCTTCGGTGCCAAAAACGCAGTCTGCTTTGCTCCCTTTGGCATTGAAGAATTGGCATTAGATCCATCCCAGATTCCAAAGCCTGCGCCGGAAGTGATGACGGCCCTAAATATCGACCCCTCCGCCTTTGATACAAGGGGAAGCTTTGAAATCCTGTCAGAAACCTACCGGCTTTTGAAAAATCTGGAGCCGGTCTATCTGGAATACAGAGGCACCAAACACCTGAAAAGCTTCGTCCGCCATGGAGAAAATGACTACGGAACCTTCCTTTCCTTTGAAGATTACGACCTGCAGGCGGCATATGCCCCAAGGCAGAGCGGCAAACCTTTGGGAGCAGGTATTTTTATTGAGACCGCAAAAGACACCTTTTTTCTTATCGGACTTATGTGCTCTGCTTCCTTCCGGGTAAAGCCGGGGGAAAGGAGTACTGCGGATATCCTGCGCATCGAAGAGGGAACATTTGAAAAGGGAGAGTGGAGACCGGGAAGAGTGCTCAACGGAGATGAAAAAATGACCGTCCGTTTTGGAGATAAACCTGCGGTTTATAAAGTAAAACTATATAAATTTTAGGAGGAAAAAATGAGCGAACACAAAATCAAAAATCCAATCATCCCCGGATTTTATCCGGACCCGTCCATCTGCCGTGTGGGAGAGGACTATTATCTGGCAAATTCAAGCTTTGAACTGTATCCGGGAATCCCTATCTTTCACAGCAGAGATCTGGCGAACTGGGAACAGATTTCCTATGCCATGTATAAAGAAAACGGCTTTCATGTAAACGCGAATATTTTTGCCGGAGGAGTGATGGCGCCTACGATCCGCTATCACGAAGGGGTGTTTTATATAATAAACGCTAATTTTGGAGACAAAGGGAACTTCATCGTAACGGCTTCTGATCCCAGAGGTCCCTGGTCAGAACCCCATTGGATCACAGATATTCCGGATATAGACTGTTCTCTGTTTTTTGATGAGGATGGCAGCGCCTATCTGGTAAGTCCCGGGGATGACGAGACAGAAGATAATGGAAGAGCTTTTTTCCTTACTCCATATGATATTAAAAATTTTCGCGTTGCCGGAGAACGGAAAAAAATCTGGAACAGCGCTCTTCGGGGAGCCTGGGCGCCGGAATCCCCTCATTTATACCATATAGGGGAGTACTATTATCTGCTGATCGCGGAAGGAGGCACCGAACATAATCATTCTGTATGTGTGGCCAGAAGTAAGACGATAGATGGATGGTATGAAGGAAATCCCTGTAATCCGGTACTGACCCACAGACATTTGGGATACAGCTATCCTATTGAAAACATCGGACACGCGGATCTTATCGATACGCCGGATGGAAACTGGTACGCGGTCTGCCTGGGAGTACGTCTTATTCAGGGACAGCATATGAATCTGGGAAGAGAGACCTTCCTTTGCCCGGTGCGCTTTGAGAGAGGCTGGCCGGTATTCTCTCCGGACTGCGGCAAGGTAGAATGGGAATATTCCGCGGATCAGAGTCTTCCCTGGAAGGAGGCTGCACTGGAGCTTAAACGGGATGACTTTGACTTAAAGGATTTAGCATTATGCTGGAATTTCTGGGGGACTCCTTATGAGGATTTTTGGAAAATAGAAAACAGCTGTCTGAAGTTAAAATGTCTTCCCCGGACTACCCACAGAGCTTTAAAGGCCATGACAGGAGAACCGGATCAGAGCCGGAACGACAACGTGAGCTTTCTGGGACGCAGACAGCGTACAGTGGATTTTTCTTTTTCTGCAAAAATGGAATTTTCTCCGAAAGGAAAGGAGGCGGCAGGTATTCTGGTGATGCAGGCTTCGAATCATCAGTATCGCTTGGAAAAGTGCCGGGAAGAAGGAAAATCTGTACTCAGGCTGGTTTTAGTGACTACCTGGCAAAATGGGCTTCCTTTTCTGCCGGACTATGAAAGCAGGACGACAGAAAGGGTTCTTCACCAGGAAGAAATAGAAGAGGAAACTTTGATCCTGAAGCTGGAAGCAAAAGGACAGGACTACAATTTCTTCTGGGGAACAGATGAAAAAAATCTCAGGCTCTTTTATGAACATGCAGACGGCAGGCTGATCAATCCGGAAGAAGTAGGAGGCATGGTGGGGACCATGATTGGCGTATTTGCCACGGCAAATGAGACGGACAGCAGCAATTGGGCACAATTTGACTGGGCAGAACTAAAATAAACCATAGTATATACCGAATAGAGAGGCTCCGAGGATAGGAAGTGGGATAAAATGCTGGTTTCTTTAGAGAAATCAGCATTTTTGGCTAATGAGAAAACCAGTTTTCAGCAGAAAAAAAGATAAAAAACACGCAAGGATTTTTGCTTTTTCTATATTTGCGTTAAAACCGGGTAAAAAAAGTGTATAAAATCAAAATAAAATGGAAGTAAACCATATATAGGAAGGAAAGCAAGTCCATGTTATACTAATGTTAGTTATTGGGATGTTATAAAAATTGTACTTAAATGGAAATGGGGATTATTATGGTAAGTAGAGAGC
>DWYZ01000133.1 GCA_019118425.1 Candidatus Blautia faecavium
AGACGGGATCCTTAGCAGATGTATGGCGGAGGAATGCTATCCTCCAGAGATAGAGATGGTTTTCCGAGAGGAATATCTGTTCCAGAGAGATGATGAGGGCCTGCTGTATGGATACAAGATCAGGGAATGGATCGGGGATGGCCTGCAACCGGATCTGTGCGCGATGCACTTTGGAGTGCCAACTGTGGATAAGGTGCTGGAGATACCAGAGAAGAAGAAACGGGATACAGGCAGAGAAGCAGGGAGATGGAGAAAGCCGTTATGTCCTGATATTTAAAAGGCTTATGTTGGCATGAAATGCGGCAGAAGAGGGGATGACATGAAAGATATCTTGAACTGGTTAAAATTTTTGCTAATGCTTCTCATAGCTGTAGGAACAGTAATTTTTCTAGTTCCTCGCTCTGGCGGAACGGGGTATGCGGGACTTGTGATTTTTATTCTAGTATGGTTTTACTGGTTTCCATCAAGAGATAGGCTTGGCACACGATCAGATAATTCGGAAAGAAGAGATGAACAAAATCCGCTATATAAAAAACAAGAAAGATTTCGTAAAACCGAGAATAAAAAACAGGCAGGCTTATTTACATCAGAGTTAAAATGGGATTTTTTTTGCCAGATAATGGCAGCTATTCAAATTATAGCTTTAGCGGTTTATGGAATATGGTGTGCTGTTTATGGATTTCGAAGATTTGAAACGATAGAAAATATACTGTCTATTTGGGTATTGTTGCTTTTGTTTTTTACTCAAGGATTGAGACTTTATTATAATTTGATATATGATTTATCCTATATTAAGCTGCCCTGGCGAAGATGGGATCCGTTTTCCTATACAGGAGATCGTAAATCTTTTAGTGGATGGAAAAATACTGGATTTTCCACCTTTAAAGAAGTAAAGGAACAAATTTGGAAAGTATGCCAGGAAAAAGGATACGCAATGGTCCAGGAAAAAAAGACATTTGATAAGGAATTGTTTTTTTGGATAAAGAAGGAGGGAGTGAATACAAAGATATTTGAGGTGGTTAGGACTTCTTTGCTGGAAGAAAAAGATATTGAATATCTAAATGAAACTTTTGAAGAATTTTTTAAGGAATTTCTTAGGGATAAGAAAACTGTCATCCGTTTATACTTTACCTTTCTTTTATGTACAGATGGAAAATCAAAAACATATCGTAGATTAATGAATATGGAAGTTATTCCTGGTATAAGGCGTTACCGCCTTCCGGCAGGAATCACTTTTGATAACGGACAAGTGCAGACGGCAACTTATGATATAAGATATGGAAAACGGTCATATACAAAAATGAAGAAGGAATTCTATAGTATTTTAGGAATTGAAAATAGAGAATAAAACAGCAGAGACTCATAGTAAGAATGGTTTATTTAAGAACTGCCAAAAGCATTCTTTATAATTTTAAGGACATTTTGGCATTTGAAATAGATAGGGGAAATTGGTTTTAGAGGGTAGATATGAGAGAAATATGGGATTTTTTTAAAGATATGTTATTCTATTGTTTTAGACTATATCTCATTGCAAAAATATTTTTATTTTTTTTCAGCCGTACAGGCGGGCTGGGATTAATGGCTGCGTATATCATCCTTTGGGTAATGTTTTTTTGGATGCCGGGAAGAGACAGGCTGGGAACAGGTTCTATGGATTCCGAACGGAAAGATGAAACGAATCCTCTATACAAAAAGGAATGGATATCCAAGAAAGAGGACAAGCCGAAACGGGGGAGTATATTTACAGCAGATCTCAAATGGGACTATGTCTGCCAGGTAATAGCGGCTGTTCAGATTGGGACTTTTATGCTATATGGTATTTATAGCGCTGCTCATGAGTTTAGACGTTTTGAGACGATGGAAAATATCTTATCAATTTGGGCGCTTATTCATCTGATTTTTACAATTCTGATGAGATTTTACTATAATCTCATATTTGATGTGTCTTATATAAGAACGCCTGTGGGGAAATGGGAACCATTTCTTTTTACCGGAGACCGGAGATTCTCACCTTTGTGGATAGATACGGATTATTTAGAATTTAGAGAATTGAAGGATAAGCTCTTTATTTCCTGCCGGGACAGGGGATACACTCTAGTACAGGAAAAAAAGATAGCAGAGGAGAAAAAAATCTGGCTTTTTGCCAAAAAAGAGGGAAAAAACCTGAAGCTTGTTGAGCTTATAAGGCTGCATTCTTTAGAAAGGGAAGACATCCTATTATTAAATGAAGCATTTCAGGAGTTTTATGAGCGTATTCCCAAAAAAGACAGGAAAAAAATACGGATATATTTTACGTTCCTTTTCTGTGCGGATGAAGAGACAAGGACATTCCGAAATATCCTAAACAGGTCTGTGATCCCGGGGATACGCAGATATCGTTTGCCGGCAGGGATCACACTGGATAATGGACGTATACAGATAGCAGCAGGAAATTGGCGTTATGGAGATATATCCTACAAAAAAATGCAGCAGGAACTTTATGATATTATGGGAATAAAAGAGCCGATAATATAGAAAAACATTTATGGAGCGGTTCAAACCGGCCGCTCCTTTTTATACCCTTTTTTACGAAAGAAGGTGAACACCATGAACTATAAAATAATCACCGCCATCGGCCTTGCCGGGAGTGCCCTGGCCACCCTGTTCGGCGGATGGGATAAGTTTTTGCAGACCCTGCTGCTCTTTATGGCAGTGGACTGG
>DWYZ01000134.1 GCA_019118425.1 Candidatus Blautia faecavium
AACTCATCCCCTAAAAGCTCCTCATACTTTTCATGGGTCACCTGGATAAAACGCTCCACCGCTTTTTTATCCAGCGTATTTAAATATGCCTGGTCATTGAACCATGCATTGTCTCCGGAAACTTCCAGATAGGCAAACCACTCGTCATATCCTTCTTTTACCTGCTCCCCCTCTTCAAGAAGGGCATAATCTGCAAGGTAACTGTCCACCAGCTTCACCTGGTATCTTCCCAGACGGGTGCGCTCATTGCTGCGTACTGCCTGTCCATTGGATGAGCCAACTGCTGCATGGAGTTCTTTTCCGTCCAGGTTTTCCGGTGTAAAAACAAGGAATCGTATCCTGTATTGATGGTCTTTTGTCACAAGGCCGCCGCCCGCTCCTGATGGCCAGCGGTCCTCATCGTAAAGCCAGGTAAGCATTCCCATCTCTTTACATTTTTCATTGGTATACTTTACCAGGCCTAAAAATTCTTCCCCCATATAGGTGTTGTCCATACCGGTCCGGCAGTGCACATGACCGCCGCCCATTCCCATTTCCTTTAAAACCGAAAGAGTATGGTCCACCTTTTCCTTTGTCATCTTACAGTTCCACGCCCAAAAAGGTGTCGCGCGGTACTCGCTGCCTGGATTTTGAAATTTTTCTTTCGTGAGTTCGTTTGTCTTTTTGTACAGCATATTCTACCTCTTTTCTTTTTCTATATATTCCGAAGGGCGTACCCCGGTATACGTGTGGAAAATGCGGCTGAAATAGAACTGATCTTTATACCCCACCTGTTCTGCCACATCCTTGACAAAAATTTTGTCCTCGCTTTTTAACAGCTCCTTCGCCTTCTCCATACGAAGGAATGTTAGATAATTGTTAAATGAAATATCCTCATATTTACGGAACAGCCTGCTTAAGTAAGTCTGTGACACACCCATCTCCTTGCTTACAGACTGGAGGCTTATTGGCTTGGCCATATTGTTCTGTATATAGTCTTTAATCTTTTCAAAGTATTCCTCTGTACTCTGCTTGTGGAGGTTCAGGGTATCCTCCTTCTGATCTTTATAGAAAATATCCATTAGACTTGTAAAAAGCTGTTCCCAGCTTCCCGCGTTTACAAAAGCCTCATCTAAAAGATATTCGTATTCCCGGTAGTCCGCCTCTCCCACGCCGTACCGCTGAAGCATGTAACAAATCTGACGCACCCGGCTTTCCATCCAAAGCTGTGTACGGTTTTCTTTATCCCACCGTTGGATCAGACCTTCGATTTCTTTTTTCAGACGCTCAAATTTCTGCCCTTTTGCAATGTATTCCAGATTCTGGAGAAAATCATAGTTTTTGTCTGTTTCCAGAACAAAATCCTTCCCGTCATCTGCGATAATCGTCTGATTTTTTCCAAGGATAATGCTGCCGTCCAGAACCCTGTACAGTTCCCGCACCATTATACCGATTTCTTCTCCCGGGACAGACTTACGGAAAATGATACTAGTTTCGTAGGCGGCCTCTGGCTGTTCTTTTTTTATCTGCCGTTTAATCATCTCCACATAATCGCCGCATACAATTTCTTCCGGACAGAGATACAATGTCTCCTGGTCATCTCTGCCATAGGTGATCATCCACTCATTGATGTCCGAAAATACTTCTGTTTTCACATGATCCGCAAAGTGACAGGGAAGGCCGTTCCTTCGTATCACAGCCCCGTAGTAGCGGCCTCCTTGAAAATACCGGCCAATTTCCTCTTTTTTCGTAGGAATGTCGTTCACCATCCTGTGGATAAGCAGATTTCTCTGACGGTAATATTCCACTGCCAGCTTTTCCCCGATCTTTTCAAAAACCTTTCGCATATCCGAAGGTACAATAGGCTTTAGGATATACTCGGTCACCCCATACTGGATGGCCTGCTTGGCATATTCAAATTCCTGATATCCGCTTACGATCACGCATATAAGCCCTGGATAAAGCTCTTTTGCCATGCGCACCAGCTCCAGACCGTTCATAACCGGCATCTGGATATCTGTGATAAGCACGTCCGGCCTTGCTTCTTTTATCTTTTCCATTGCTTCTTTTCCATCGTAGGCGGTATCACTTACGGTAAACCGGTCGATTTTCTTCTCCACTACTGTCCGGATCAGGTTCACTGCCGCCGGCTCGTCATCTACTACCATTACTTGGTACATGTTCTGTCCCGTCCTTTCTGTCAACTCCTATAGTGATGCAAAAGCCATCCCTTTTATTTTCCATCTCAAAGACTACATCCTCTGCATAGATAAGAAACAGTCTTGCATAGGTATTAGCAAGACCCATGCCGCCAATCTCCATCTCTATGCTGCTGCTCTTCCGCATGATCCGCTCCCGAATACCTGTCATTTTTTTCTCTAGTTCTCTTTTCACCTCTGGAGTAATGCCCTCACCGTTATCTTTTACCTGAATAAACCAAGCGTTTTTATCTCTCCACCCGCTAACCCGGATTTTCATAACGGACATACCGTTGGTAAAGCCGTGCTGAATACTATTCTCCACAAGCTGCTGGAGCACAACCTTAGGAAGAATTTCCTGAAGAATATCACTGCTTACATCTACTTCTACCTCCAGACGGTGTTCATATCTGGATTTTAAAAGGTAAACGTATTTGTCCAGATAGTCCAGTTCTTCTTTTACTGTGGCATACCGCTCCTTATTATTAGATGAATACCGCAGCATTGCCGCCAGACTTCCGCATATTTCACAAATCACTTCGTCCTCATTGATAATCCCTCTGTTGGAAATAGTATTTAATACATTGTAAAGAAAATGGGGATTTACCTGTGCCTGAAGGGTGTCAAACTGTGCCTGAAGCTGCAAAACTGAAAGACGCCGCTCCTTGATCATGGACTCGTTTAAACGCCGCAGAAGATTCTGATAGGCAATCCCCAAAGCTTTCACCTCGTCGTCATCTGCGTTTAAAGCCAGCGTCTGTCTGTCCAGGTTTTCGATCCCTGTGTTTTCCATCTGGCTGCGCAGGCTTTCTATGGGCTTAGCCAGCTTATTGGCAATAATGACTACCGCGATCATACAGCCTGCAAAGCAGGCAATGGTAAGGACTCCCGCAAACAAAAATAACTGTTTGATATCCTCAAAAATGCCGCTGTTTCTTCTGTCTTTTGCCGCAAGCACCTGTATTCCAAAATCATCGGAAACAAAATAAGAAAGAAGATATCCGTCCTTTTCCATAGAAGCCACATCATCTTCTCTTTTGGCGGCCTGCATATACTGCAGAAAGCCTTTTTCTTCCAAATCTCCGCTGGTGTAAAACAGCGTACCGTCCGGAAGCCAGGCCGCCACCTCCACCTCTGTATCCGGAAGCTGAAAGATACTTTCTAAGTTTGAGGCATCGCTTTGCACTTCGATGTACCCAAAATCCCCTCCCTGTACCTTTCGCCCAAGAGAATATACCTGGATCTGCTGTCTCTCTCCCCAGCCGTCTTTATGGGGTGCCACGATCACCGGCTGCCCGTATTTTTCGGCAGCCTCTTCAAGCCAGGATATCTCGCCGGTATCCCGTTCTTTATCGATGATCATGTTTCCCACATTGGTGCTACACGCCACATCGCCAGATTCGTTAAAGATAAGGATTCGATAAAAATTCTTGTTAATATAATCCAGTGTGATGCCGGCAGTAAGAGTATCCAGCATTTCCTCTCTGTGAAAATCATCCCCTTTGTCCCTGTAAACCGGGATAGTTTGCATGGCGTTGAGCATATCCGGGTCTGATAAGATATAGTCTGTCGCATTTTTCATGGAATCCAGCGCTCCGTCAATGCTGTATCCCAGCTGTTCGGCGTAAAATCTCATATTCTGATTTTCTATTTCAGTGAGCCTTCTTGTGTTATACTGAAAATACAAGATTCCCATCACCGCCGATATGGCGAATACCACACAGGAAAAACCCATGATCAGTTTTGTTCGAAATTTCATTCTTTCCCCTTTTTCCGCAGATTTTTATAGATATCTTAAAAACCGGCACACCACAAGCGTGCCGGTTTTCTATTATTTTATAAGAATTTTCTACGGAAATCAACCCTTAACCGCACCTGCGACCATACCATCTACAATCTTCTGATTGAAAATCAGGAAGAGGATCAGCATTGGGATTGTAATAATCAAAACATCCGCAAACAGCAGGTTATAGGAGCTTGAATATCTTCCCATAAAGTTGTACAGGGTAAGCTGTACGGTAGAATTATCTGTTCCAGGAAGGAAATACAATGGATTGGTAAAGTCGTTGAAGATCGTTACCGCGTTCAATATGATAATTGTAGAGGTAACAGGTTTTAAAAGCGGGAAAACGATCTGAACAAACATTTTACCTCTGGTACATCCATCAATATATCCAGCTTCTTCCAATTCTACCGGAATCGTATTCATAAATCCGCGGTACAGCATGATAGTAAACGGGATCTGCAGAGCAGCCTCCACAAGAATCATACCAAACATGGTCTTATAAATATGCAGTCCCTGCATAACCCAGATGGTAGGAAGGATTGCCGGAGGGATCATAAGTCCTGTCATAACCAATGTGCTGACAGCCTTCGTAGTTCTGTCGTTTCTTCTTTGAAGCACATAACCAGCCATAGAACCAACGACAATCAGCACGATCACGGCGCCTATGGTAAGGATAAAGCTGTTCTTAAAAGCCGTCACGATCAGATAATCATTTGCTTCAAATACTTCCGCGAAATTGCTCCACATAAACTCTGTTGGAAGGGATAATTCCAGAAGGTTTGCTTCTCTTCTTTCCTTTAAGGCGTTCACCAGCATGAAGATAAACGGGGTCGCAAAAATCAGGATACCGAAGATACACCCAAGGATATCTCCTAATAAGGTAAGCCGTTTCTGTCTTTTCATCTTAGTTGTACACCTCCCTGCTGTTAAGGAACTTCGTTAATGGGAACGCTATAATTGCGATCACTGCAAACATGATAACGTTGCCCGCCGTTGAAAGTCCATAGAATCCGGCCGCATACTGTTTGTAAACAACGGATGCCAATACGTCTGTAGCAAATCCGGGGCCGCCCTTTGTCATAGCCCAGATCAAATCGAAGCAACGCAGACCGCCGATCAGGGACAGAGTGATGATGGTGTTTGTAGAAGAACGTACAAGAGGCATTACAATATGACGAATAGTCTGCCATCTGGTCGCTCCGTCAATAGAAGCCGCTTCATAGTAGCTGGAGTCAATAGAAGTAATACCTGCGATGAAAATAACGGTAGAAATACTTACACCTTTCCATACGTCAACAAAGATTACAGAAAACAGCGCGATACCGGTCTCCCCCAGCCAGTTGGGGCCATCAATGCCTATCACTGCAAGCAGAGTATTGATAAGGCCCTTGCTTGGATGCATCAGGGCTTTCCAGATAATACCTACCGCTACGGCGCTGACCAGGTTTGGAAAGAATACCAGGGAGCGGATAAACGTCTTTGTCTTGATCTTGCTTGTGAGGAACAAAGCAATAAAGAAGGCAAAGATAACCTTCAGTCCACTGGTCAAAACCGCATAAATCAGAGTATTTACTACGGAGATGTTTAAGGAACGCTCTCCGAAGAAGGTTACATAATTGTCAAATCCACAAAAGGTAAAGGTCTGCAAATCCCATATAGTCAAACTGAAGAACAGCGATGTGACCATTGGGACAATGAAAAAGATCACAAAGATCGCAACTGCAGGAACCAAGAACCAATTTGTGTATATTTTCTTTTTATTCATAGTACCAGTTCCTTTCCCAAAAAGAAATTGGCCGCTTGCATGGGCAAGCGGCCAACCACATTAGTTTATTCCCAGTCCAGGCCAAGCTGTGTAGCCTGTTTCTTGCAGTCGTCGTCGTATGCTGCTGCAGCTTCTTCCGCTGTACTCTGTCCTGTAGCTACTTCTGAACAGATGTATTCACAGTTTGTTCCCTTTACAGAGGTCTGGAATTCCAGAGCCAGGGAAACCTTGCCTTCATCAAAATATGCCTGCGCTTCTTTACAAGCATCGTATGCATCTTCTGGAAGCTCATAGCCTTCTATACAGTAAGGTCCATCCGGCTTCTGTACCTCAGCAAATGCGTTCAATGCTTCGTCAGAGGTATAAAATTCCATAAATCTTAAAATATCTTCTGTCTTGCCGCTGTTGGCATTTCCATAAATGCCAGATGGAGTCCAGACAGTAAGACCATGATTTTCTGGATCATTTCCGGGGACACCAAACATACCGATCTTATTGATATCTTCACCGTACAGATCATAGATAGAGGATAATGCCTGGGTCAGAATAATATAATGAGCCCCGTCCCCGTTGATCAGCATATCGCAGGCATCTGCATAAGTGGTAGCGGTATAGTCTTCGTTAAAATATGGCTGAAGATCCGCCAGCTTCTGGAAGGATTCCACACCCGCAGGTGTAGTAGCATATTTCGCGGTTCCCGCTTCAAACTCTTCCGCAAAATTTGGATTTTCAGCAAGCACATTATAATGATCGCCAAGGTATGTACACTGGATAGTCCAGGAATCACCGATAGAGCCAATCATAGGAGTCACACCCGCATCCAGAAGAGTCTGGCAGTTTGCAAGAAGATCATCCCAGGTGTGGGGAACTTCCAATCCGTTCTCTTCGTAGATATCTTTATTATAAAGAACGGCCGCTGACATTGTGGAAGCATACGGAATTCCATAAATCGCTCCCTCATCTCCGCCATTTGCGGCTTGTCCCCACATGTCATCCAAACGTGCCGCCCATTCTTCACCGGAAATATCAATAAAGTTTTCATCCGGGCTCAATTCTCCCAGCTTAGCGCCGGAATTATAAAGGCAAAGATCAGCCATCTCACCGGATGCCAGACGGGTTTTCACAATATTATCCCCTTCTCCGCCGCCTACACGGACTTCTGTTTCCACATGGATACCGGTCTTTTCTTCACACAGATCCAAAACCGCCTGATAGCCCTGGCTGGGAGTGTCCGCGTCAACCAGGAAGGTAAGCTCTGCTTCCTTGTACTCCCATTCTTTCTCGCCGCCTTCATCGGCAGCTTCTTCCGTAGTTTCCTCAGCATCCTCTTCTTCCGCAAATACGGTAACCGCACCTCCAAAAGCCGAAGCCAGCATTGCCGTGCAAAGTATCACGCTCACAAGTTTTCTTTTCATTAAGTTACCTCCTTTTCATAAATATTTTCAGGTAACTTTATTTTAAATTATTTTTATAAAAAAAGTTTAGAATTTTCTGTATTTTTTATATATATTATCTATATAGAATTTTCTTATTTTGATGATACCATTTATTTTTTTAACTTCTTTAGGAATCAACTGTATATTTTGTCAATTTTTTTTCCAATCGTTTAAAAATACCCGCATACATAATCGCTACACATGCACCGGCCAGAATCCAGGCTGCCCCGTCTGTAAAACAAACGGCTATATAACCAAATCGGGGAATAAACACCAATGCCATGCCAGCCCTAGCAAGCAGTTCGCAGATTCCCGCCAGCATAGAAGCCATTCCATAGCCCAGTCCCTGTATCACCGCCCGCAGACAATTTAATACCACAATGGCAAGATAAAACACACCGCAGCACTGGAAAAACAGGCGCACACAGGAAAGTACCTCTGTTTCGGAGCCATCCACAAAGATTAACGCGATCTTATCTCCCGCAAAGATAAGAACCAGTCCAATAACGATGGAGTAAATACCATAAATTATAAACCCCGCTTTTATACCGCTTTTTACCCGCTCCATTTTTCCCGCCCCGAAATTCTGGCTGGTATAGGTAGCAATTGCAGTATCGAAGGCATTGTACGGACAGATGGTAAATTGTTTGATTTTCATCAGCGCGGTATAGGCAGATACATATACGATCCCCAGGGCATTCACAGAGCTTTGCAGCATGATCGAACCAATGGAAGTAATCGCAGACTGCATTCCCAATGGAACACCTACTACAAACAATTTATACAAGCATTTTTTCGACAGTTTCCATTCTTCCTTTTTTATTTGAAGGAGCGGGTATTTTTTTTTATACAAAAAAGACATAATACTCCAGAAGCGGCCTGGGCGATCACTGTGGCATAGGCTGCACCTGGAACTCCCATTTGAAAAGTCACCACAAACAAAAGATCCAGGATAATATTTAAAACAGCCCCTATGATCAAAAAATAAAATGGCGTCTTTGAATCTCCCAGCGCCCGGATCAACCCAGCCGCTGTATTATACAAAAATGCAAACGGCATTCCCGCCATGATTACCACCAGATAACTGTAGCTTTGTCCTAAGATTTCTCCCGGTGTCTGCATCCAGACAAGAATATTTCTGCAAAAAATTACTGTAACAGCTGTAAGGATCAGCGCAAATCCTGCTGCCAGATAGGTGCTGTTCGCCACCATTTTCCGCATATAAGTATAATCTCTGGCTCCGAATTTCTGTGCCACCGGTATCGCAAAACCGGCGCAGGCACCTGTGCAGAATCCCATAACCAGAAAATTCACAGATGCCGTGGCACCTACCGCTGTCAACGCCGTAATTCCAAGATACCGTCCCACAATAATCGTATCTACCAAGTTATAAAACTGTTGGAAAATATTTCCCAAAAGCAGTGGTATGCAAAATCTTAAAAGAAGTCCCAGGGGCTTTCCCTGCGTCATCTCCTGTGGCATTTTTATCCCCTCACTTTTCCCCCATATATTTTTTATGCCTGGTGTGCAGCAGTCTTTTCACTGCACACACCAGGCATATCCAAATCTCCGCATGTTTTATGATGATCGTGTCTTTTTGTTGACATGAGAATTTTAAAAGGAGTGATTCCTCTGACATTTACATCCCTTCACGGAAATCTTTATCTCTCAAATACTACGGTATATTCTCCGGAACCGGCCTCCGCAGCCATATAGCCAACTTCTTTACGGAAGGTAAGGCCGTCCGCCTCTTTTACACTCTTCGCTCCATCCAGACGGATCGTCGCGGTAGTATTTACAGGCACGCTTACATGAAGCACTGCCGTATCTTTCTTATCTTCCCAATGGCTCTTAACCGGACCATATACAGAATCATACTCACCTTTAAAATAAGTAAGTCCTCCGCCAAGTCTCGGATAAAGGATAAAGTGCTTGTATCCCGGATTCTTTTCATCCACTTCGATTCCTGCTGCCACACGTACCAGCCACTCTCCGATGGCACCGTACGCATAATGGTTAAAGGAATTCATATCTGCGCTCCACATGCTTCCGTCCGGCTTCAAGCCATCCCAGTGCTCCCATACAGTGGTAGCGCCCATCTTTACCTGATACAGCCAGGATGGGAAATCATCCTTAAGAAGCAGGTCATATGCTTCCTTCACATGTCCGTTCTGGCTTAATGCATGACAGAAGTATGGTGTTCCCACAAAGCCCGTTACCAGATGGCCATTCCCTTTATCCAGAAGACGAAGCAGGCCTTCCACAGTCTTTTCTTTATATTTTTCCGGTGTCAGTCCGAAATAGAGAGCCACAATATGAGCCGTCTGCGTCTGCGCTGTCATAACACCGTTTTCGTCAAAGAAAGTTCTCTGGAATTTATCCACAATCTTCTCATAGAGAGCAGAATACTCTTTTACATCTTCCTCGTTTCCAAGGATTTCTGCAATTTTTACAAACAGGCCGGTAGAATAAGCGAAATATGCCGTACAGGTAAGGTCGTTTGGTGTAGCGCCAAAATAGCTTCCCTCTTCTGCATCCAGAGCCACCCAGTCGCCAAACTGCAGTTTATAATTCCAAATATAATCCTCTGCATGGTTCTTCATGAAGTTGATCCAGCCCTTCATGCTCTCGTACTGCTCTTTCAGGATTTCTTTGTCTCCAAAGGTCAGATACATGGTCCATGGATTAATAACAGCTACATCCGCCCATGCGGCAGCAGAATGGGTTCCCTGCATCAAAAGCCAGTTATCCCCTTCGTTTCCACTGATGATATCCGGTACTACATGGGCAACGCCGCCTTCCGGCGTCTGATCCGCTTCTACGTCTTTCAGCCATTTTCTATAAAAATTATAAGTGTTCATCAGGAAGCAGGCTGTACGGCAGAAAATCTGTGCATCACCTGTCCAGCCAAGCCGCTCGTCCCTCTGTGGACAATCTGTAGGCACGTCTACAAAGTTTCCCTTGAGCCCCCACAGAATATTATGGGCAAGCTGGTTAATATCCTGATTCGAGCACTCAAGGAAACCTGTGCGCTCCATCTTTGAATGTGTAGTATACGCTGTAAAATCAGAAAGCTGTGGTTCTCCAGGGAAAGATACGATCTTTGCGTACTGGAATCCCATGAAAGTAAAGTGTGGTGCGTATGTAATTTCCCCGTCCTTTGCAAAAGTATAGGTAAGTGCCTCTTTTGCGCCGCGAAGATTTTCAATATAAACATTTCCAGCGGCATCCAGCACCTCAAAGCAGTGAAGCTCAATCACATCGCCAGCTTTACCTTTTGCGGTAACACGGATATGTCCTGTCATGTTCTGTCCAAAATCAATTACCGTATCCCCTTCCGGTGTCTTAAAGATGCGTTTCGGCTTTACTTCGTCCATTTCAGCGACTTTGCCGCTGCCCTGTCCTGCAAGCACGGACATGTCGTAATCCACAGTCCTTACCGGTCTCCAGTTTCCGCCTGGAGTGCCGGCTTCTGCCCAGCCTTCTACTTCTTTACGTGCGTCATAAATTTCTCCATCATAAATTTCTGCAAATACAACAGGAGAATCTGCTCCTGTCCAGGAGGTATCTGTCACCAGGATCTCCTGTGATCCATCTTCATAGCGGACAGTCACCTGAGCCAAAAATGCGGCGTTTTTCCCGTAATGGTTGCGGCGTCTTACCAGACCGTCAAATCCCATCTTTCCTTTGAACCATCCTGCTGCCAGCATAGCTCCCATGGCATTTTCCCCTTCTTTCAGGTACTCTGTCACATCGTAGGTCTGATAGCAAAGATGTTTCAGATAGGAAGTCCATCCAGGTGTCAGCTTATCTGTGCCGACTTTTTTCCCATTAATATAGAAATTATATAGTCCAAGAGCCGTAGTACAGGCATAAGCCTCTTTTACTTTTCCTTTTAATGTGAAAGCTTTTCTCACATAAGTACCCTTTGAGTTATCTGCATCCGTCTCTTCTTCTGCTGTAATAAAAGCAGCCTTCCACTGGCTGTTATCCATCAAACCGGTAACAAAAGTGGTCTCTTTCCAGTCTATAGTCTCTCCCTGTGCAGATACGCGGACCTTTACATAATATCTGGTTACGGATTCTAAAGCCACTTCCGGCAGAATATGTGCAGATGCGCTGCTCTCTGTCACTTTGCTGTCATACACTATTTCATCAAAATCTGCATCTTTTGCGATCTGCAGTTCGTAGGACGACTGGATCACATTTCTCTTGTCGCTTTCTAATATCCAGCTAAACTGTGGCACATGTGT
>DWYZ01000135.1 GCA_019118425.1 Candidatus Blautia faecavium
GCATTTGCAGAAAAATACTACAGGAGGTATATTACCATAGTTTTCCGGATTTGGCAAGAAAAAAAATTCTGTCAACAGATGATTTTTTAGTTTCAGGTTTCTATATCCAAGCGAGGTAAGATTTGCAGTGAAACAGTTCAGAATTTATACATATGTAAGTTCGTTTTGTACATGGAGTTTTTGGGAAGACCATGTAATAATTAAAATAACTATATGGTCAGGAGGTTATAGAAAATGAGTCTTATAATATCAGAAAAAGATAAAGAGATTTTAAGAGAAACTGCAAAAGAACAGATGGAGTTTGCCCAGTCACAGACGAATCAGAAAAAGGTTAAAGAGTGGTATCTCCACAATGCCTGCAAAGGAGAGCGTCCGTTGATCCACCTGGAACTTGACACCTTTGAACAGGAAGTTCTGCCCCTGTTTATGAAATGTGAGGGGAAGGATGCAAGGGAAATCGAACGCCAGCTTTATAAAAACTTTCTTAATGCAAAGCTGTTTGAAGACGATAAGGTAGTGCCGGATTATTTTGGGGTTCCATATGAGACCTGGTTTACCCTTTTCGGGATCAATGTACATGTGGAAAAATCAAAGGAAGCGGACAGCGTAGGCCATCATTTCGTAGAAGTTTTGGGAGATTTGGAGGAGGATTACGAAAAAATCGGAAAAACCGATTTCGGTGTAAAGAAAGAGGAATCTGAGAAAAAGGCAGATGAACTTCGGGAAATCTTTCAGGATATCCTGCCTGTAAAGATGAAGATGGACGCCCTTTACAGCGTGCCTACACAGATGCTTGTACATATCATGAGCATGGAAAATATGATGTTTAACATGTATGACTATCCGGAGCTCTTCAAAAAAATGATGGATACCATAGCAGAGGATACCCTTGCATACTACCGCTATCTGGAAAAGGAACAGGTGATACTTCCAACAACTGCCTTTGAATGGGTGGGACAGGGTTCTGCAGCCTTTAACAACGAACTTCCAGGGGAAGAGGAACTTAAGAAAAGACCTTTTACTACAAAAGATGTATGGGGCTTTATGGATTCTCAGGAAACTGTGGGAATTTCTCCTGCAATGTATGAAGAATTTATTTACCCCTGTTATAAAAAGATTTCAGAGCAGTACGGCTTACTTTCTTATGGCTGCTGCGAACCGGTAGACCCTATTTGGGATAATTGTATTTCAAAGTTTGAAAACTTAAGAAAGGTATCCATCTCACCCTGGTGCAACGAAGAGGTTATGGGAGAGCGGCTTAGAGGGACCAATGTAATCTTCCACAGAAAACCAAGCCCCAATTATCTGGGAGTGGGAGACACACTTGACGAGGAAGCTTTCCGGGCGCACATCCGAAAGAGCATCCTGGCAGCAAGAGGCTGTGAGATGGAAATCACCCAGAGGGATGTTTATACCATTAACCATGACCTGAAAAAAGCCCATCGCTATGTGGAGATCATAAGAGAAGAAATAGAGAATAACTGGAGGTAAGATAAAAAAGTCATGAAAATTGCAGTAAAGGATTATCAATTAGGAGAAATCTGCCTGCGCTATCTTTTTGACCAGGAGGAAGGGCACGTATCCATGGTCCTTCTTCCCAAAGGGATGGAATCCTGTTATGAAGAACGGAGACAGGAACTGATCAGCCGCGGAGCCAGGGGACCTGCGTGGGAGCCGGGAAATCTCTGCCATCTGTCCCTTAGCCATCATCCCCAGGGGAATGGAGCAGGAGGAACTTTAAAATACGGCATTTCTGAAAAAATGCTCAAATACAAAGAGCAAAGAGTCATCCCTACAGAGACAGGGCAAAAGATCGTTACCATCCTGGAAGCAGAGGAAGGGTACCAGGCAGAGCATATCGTTACCTATACAGAGGGAGAGTGTGGGATAGAAGTGGAAACCGTCTTTTGGAATCATACGGACCAGACGGTTACACTGAAGCTTCTTACCAGTTTTACCCTGGACAATTTAAGCCCGTTCCAGAGAGACGATGCCCCTTATAAGTTATATTTCCACCGTTTCCGGGGTGGATGGAGCCTGGAGGGAAAGCATGTGGAGGATTCCATAGAGGATCTGAATCTGGAATCAAGCTGGACCAGGGCTTTTCCGGAAAGCGAGCGGTACGGCGGGCTGGGTTCCCATCCGGTGAAGAGATGGTTCCCCTTTGGCTGTGTGGAAGACAGGGAAAAGAAAGTATTCTGGGCAGCGCAGGTGGGGATCAATTCTTCCTGGCAGATGGAACTGTCCAGGGATGGAGACTGCTATTCCTTCTCCGGCGGAATGGCGGACAGCGAGTTCGGCGGCTGGCAGAAAAACGTGGAAACAGGAGCCTGTTTCCGGGCGCCGAAGGCATATATAAGTGTAGGAAAAGAGAGCTTATGGGATACCTGTCAGAAGCTTACAGGTATGTTTCATAAATATGTGGACAGACAGCCCAAAATCGAGCAGACGCTGCCGGTTATCTTTAATGAATGGTGCATGAGCTGGGGAAAACCAGAGGAAAGCACCCTGATACGGCTGGCAGACAAACTTAAAGAGACATCCGCCGCTTACCTTGTGATTGACGCGGGATGGAGCCGTCAGCCGGAAGGCGTGACAGATCCCCAGGAAGGAAACGGAGACTGGGAGATGGACGAAAAACAGTTCCCAAAGGGCCTTAAATATGTATCCGAAGAGCTTAAGGAAAGAGGAATCCGTACGGGAATCTGGATGGAATTTGAAGTGACTACAAAGGGTGCAAAGGTACATGGGAAGGACTGGGATGACCTCCACCTAAAAAGTGGCGGAAACCTGATCCAGACAGGACGTATCCGCCGGTTCTGGGATTTTAGGAAAAAGGAGACTGTGGAATATTTACAGGAAAAGGTGATCGATTTTCTTCGTGAAAATGAGATATCTTATCTGAAAGTAGATTATAACGGCTCCATTGGAGCCGGCTGTGATGGAATGGAAAGCCCAGGGGAAGGTCTTCGGGCACAGATGGCGGCAGTTCTTTCATTTTTCCAGGAAATCAGGCGGCAGCTTCCGGAGCTGGTAATCGAAAACTGTGCCTCCGGAGGACACCGGCTGGAGCCTTCCATGATGGGAGTGACTGCTATGAGCTCCTTCTCAGACGCCCATGAGTGTAGAGAAATCCCTTATATTGCAGCAAATCTTCATGTATTGATCCTTCCCAGGCAGAGCCAGATCTGGGCGGTGATCCTGCCGGAGCTTTCCATACAGGAGATACGCTATCGTCTTACTTCTACTATGCTTGGCAGGATGTGTCTCTCCGGGGATGTGACGGCCCTTTTGCCAGAACAGTGGGAGGAAGTGAAGCGTGCCTGCAGCTTTTATGAGGAAGTAAAAGATGTGATCAAATACGGACGTTCCTTCCTGGTAAGAAAGAGCACAGATAACCAGCATCATCTTAAGGGCAGCCAGATGCTCCTGCGGGTATGGGATGGGAAACTGCTTGCTGTGGCCCATTCCTTTGGAGAGGAAATACAAAACCTGGAAGAGGAACTTCCAAAGGGCGAATGGAAAGAAGCGGCGTCCTTTGGGGATGAATTCCTTATAAGAAAAGAAGGAAACCATTTAATTTTTTCTCCGGAAAAACAGTGGCAGGCACAGGCAGTCCTGTATGTGAAATAAATAAATTCAAAAAAAGAACCTCGGTTTAACCGAAGTTCTTTTTTTATCCATATAAATTTCTTTTTATCCTTTTACCGCACCGGCAGTACCGCTTACAATATATTTCTGACCGCACAGGTAAAGGATTACGATGGGTGCTACCGTAAGTGCGATATCTGCAAAGATCATGTTCCAGTCATTAAAATGCTCTCCGAAGAAATTGTAAATGGAGTTGGTCATTCCAAGTTTTTCGTTGTCGCTTAAAAGGTACAGAGGAGTTACGAAGTCGTTCCATGCACCCAGGAAGTTCAGCACCAGACCGGTAATGGTAGCTGGCTTTAACAGAGGAAAGACCACCCGGAAAAATAACTGGGAGGGCGTGCAGCCATCGATTACAGCCGCCTCGTCAAGCTCTCTGGGAATACTTTCGTAAAAGCCGTAGTATAAAAATACCAGGAAGGGGATTCCCAATGTGGCAAATTCCAGAATGATTCCTACATAGGTATTCTGAAGATGAAGGAATTTCAGAGTAAAAAGTGTAGTTACATAGTTTACCGGAGCGATCAGTCCTAAAAAGAAGTAAACATAAAGGGCGTTGTTAAGCTTCGTAGGTCTTCTGCTTAATACATAAGAAGCCATAGCGCCTGTGAGAACACAGATGATCACCGATACGCCTGCCATGAGCATACTGTTGCAGAAAGCGCGGACAAGAGACGCTGCCTGGATCACTTCAAGGTAGTTCCCCCACTGGAATACTTCCGGAAGGGCAAAGGACAAAGTTCTGGATTCCTCTACCGTTTTCAGGGAGTTAATGATAATAAAATAAATAGGGAGCAGGATCACAAAGCTTAAAACCGCTATAAAGAGAAAATGAATGATCCGCTTTATTTTTTTGATAGTTCTTATATTATTCATTGTTCTCCTTTCCTCGCAGTGCATACTGCATTCCCAATGCAATTACCACTGTGATCACAAAGATTACCACATTCAGTGCATTTGCCATTCCGTAGCGTCCCAGGCCGAATTCTTTAAACACCTGGGTATTGATAACCTCTGTCAGTCCGCCGGGACCGCCGCCTGTTAAGGAGTAGATAATGTCGAATACGCGGAGACCGTGAATGGTGTTGAGCACAATGACGGTGGTGAGAGACGGGCGAAGGAAAGGAAGGGTGATCTTCCAAAACTGTATCCATTTGCTTGCTCCGTCTATGGAAGCCGCCTCATAGTATTCTTCCGGTATCATTTGCAGTCCGGCAAGGAGGATCATCATGTTCCATCCGGCCATTCTCCAGATTTCTACTGCCATGGTGGAGCCAAGAGCGGTGGAAGCCTCTGTCAGCCAGGAACGGGTAATGGATTCAAGCCCTAAAAGGGACAGGATAGCATTGAAAGGTCCGTCCGGCTTTAATACGGATACAAAGGTGATACCGATAATGAGCGGCGCCAGAGCATAAGGGAGAAAGAAGATGGTACGGAAAACAAACCGGCTTTTCAGTCCCTTGTTTAAAAGCAGCGCCAGCCCAAGGCCAATTAATGTTTTAAAGATTACAGTGATAATGGTAAATTCAAAAGTGTGGGCGATGCTTGCCAGATAAGGGCCGCCCTTTGACTGGAAGATATTGATATAATTTTCAAGTCCGATAAAATCTAATCCGGGTCTTGTAATATTCCAGTTTGTAAAGGATATGATCATTCCGGCGAGAGTAGGTATGATGTAGAGTACCGTGTATAGAATAAAAGCCGGAACTACAAATTTTATTCCATAATATTTTTTCTTATACATGATTCATCCCCTGACTGTCTGATAAAATAAGGGAATGGCTGACGCCAGCCATTCCCTGGTACACGATGTAGCTGTTATTCTGCGAAACTCGGCTGTCTTAAATCGTCGATTCCCTGAAGAACGTCTGCACCGGAGGTTCCGGAAACAAACATTCCCTGCATCAGATTACCAACCTGTGTATTGTCCCAGTAAAGGATACCGTCCTCAGCGGTAAGACCGGAGGAGCTTGCTCTTGCCATAACATCTTCATAGGCTGCTGGTACATTTCCAGGAATGTCGTTAAGGGAGCATGGACCTAAATCCAGACGTGCTTCATAGTAAGCAGTCAGGTTTTCCGGACGAGCCAGGAAGTTCAGATAATCGTAAACTGCGTCTGCTACCTTTGTGTCTTTATTTACACAACGTCCAATACCGCCTGCAGATACGCCGAAGGTTGTATTGTCATTTAACGGGATTGGGAACATTCCGAAGGTGTCTGCCGGCATATCCGGATTGATCGCTTCTACTTCTGCCGGGAATGTGGTATAGGTTACGCACATTGCATAGTCGCCGGATGCCATTTTGGACGGTGCATCTTCCCAAGTGTTTGCCATAAAGTCATCACCGAAGTATCCTGCATCGTTCAGTTCTACCATCTGATCCAGTGCTGTGGCAAGACCTTCCTGACCAGCCAGAGTCTGTGTATTATCATTTAATCCATCATAGAAACCAGGATTATCTGCCTCTGTCTGAGTGGTCAGACCGCTTAACCATACACCTAAATGCCACTGAGCTGCGCCTGCTTCATAGATCGGAGTTTTTCCGATAGCAAGAACCTTGTCACAGGCATCTTTAAAGCTTGCAAAGTCAGTAGGAACTTCTGTGATTCCTGCCTCTTCAAAAATGTCTTTGTTGTAAAGGATTCCCCATCCGTCTACACTCCATGTCTGGAACTGGAGAATTTTATCGTTGTATGTAACGCCTTCTTTTGCCCAGTCAACATAATGGCTTACCCATTCCTGATCGGAAAGATCCATCATATATTTATCCGGCTGATATTTCTGCATGGTAACACCGGAACGGGTGTAGAAGATGTCTGCGCCTTCGCCTACAGCCAGTTTGGAACCAAGTACGTTTTCATACTGGTCATCCGGGCTTACCTGCCATTCAATTTTATTTCCGGATTCTTCTTCATATTTTGCTGCCAGCTCTTTGTCAATATCTTTGACCCATCCGGCTCCTGCTGCGATTGTAATGGTATCTCCTTCTGCATACACTGCTGTGCTTCCAAGAAGAACGGCTGTCATAGCGCCTGCAACTGCTGCTGTCATTACAACTTTCTTGTTTTTCATATCGTATCCTCCTTACACGATTTGCTTTGATGAAATTATTATAATTGTTTGTTTTGCGAAAATCTTTAAACAAAATCAACTTCCTCTTGTGCATTTTTTGTACCAGCTATGAATTGCTCCTTGAATGATTTGTACCTTTCGACTATAATTAAAGGAATCAAAAAGACGGAGAAAATTGTCTATGAGATCACTTCATTTTAAATTGTTTTGGAGATATGCGCTTTTAATCTTTTCCTTAAGCGCTGTGTTCATGCTCCTTTTGTATCATATCATGGGAAACGAATTCCGTTCCAATGCACAGGGGGAACTGCAGGCGGACTGTGATAATATTTCTACGCTTTTAGACACCCAGGTGGAGCAGATGGATCAGCTTTCTAAGAGGATCGTGGATTCCAGGCAGCTTCGGGCTTTATTTCTTGAGGATAATTATTCCGGAGATGCAGATTCTTATTATCATAAAAATGATTTTTCAAATGCTTTATTTGATATTATCCGGCTGTCTTTCGATCATCTGAAGTTAAATATGTTTGATATGTCGGGAAGATTTATCCACGTAGGAGATTCCAGCATATTTAAATACCAGGAGCCGGAGAGTATCACCGGCGTTCCATGGGTGGAGCCGGCTCTTGAAATACATGGAAAAAAACTCCTCCTTGCCCCGCGGATTCCTGAACTGAATACGGTATCTGAGCCGGTCTTATCCCTTGTCAGGGCGTTCGCACCGGAAAATCCTGTGAAAGAGACAGCCATTTTGGAACTGCAGATGGAGTATTCTTATATTGAGAATAAAATTGCAGATGCCATTCAT
>DWYZ01000136.1 GCA_019118425.1 Candidatus Blautia faecavium
CAGAGGGCGTGACTCTTAAACAATTAGACTTGAATGGGAATTACGGAGAGCTGATCGAGAAGGAAGGAAATTTTGGCCCGCTTGTAATGTACATCCATGGAGGGGGATTTACTACCGGCGCTGCCCAGGAGAGACGGGAACTTACCTTTGATATAGCGGCAAACCACGGCAGCAATGTGATCGCCAATAATTACCGGCTGTCCCCGGAACATAAATGGCCCTGCCATTTGGAGGATTGTCTGAAAGCTTACCAGGCGGTTCTGGATCTGGGATATGATCCATCAAAACTGGTGCTGATGGGAGAGAGCGCAGGGGGAACCATGGTTCTTTCTTTAGGATTATATCTGAGAGACCATGGTATGCCCCTTCCGGGAGCCATTGTTTCCTTCTCTCCCTGTGTGAACCAGTATGATGGTTTTCCTTCCCACAGAGACAATGCGAAAACAGATTATATGCTGGGGGACGCGGTAAACAGTGAAGGACAGTTAGACGCGGTATTCGGAGAGGACCGTCCGGAGGGACTGCTTAACAGTCCTTATGTATCACCCTATTACGCGGATTTTACAGATATGCCTCCGGTCTTCCTGGCAGCCTCGGATATAGAAGCGCTGTATGATGATTCTGTTTATATGTATGAGAAATTAAAAGCAGCAGGCCATCCGGCGGAACTGGACGTGCAGAAAGGCCTTTGCCATGCCTATCCTATTTTTCCGGAGATTCCGGAATCCCAGGATACTATGAACAAAGCCTTTGGGTTTATCCATAAATACGTAAAATAAAGGAAAAAAGTGTACCGATAAATTAAGCAGTAATGTTAAATTTTTAATGCCAAATTGCCTTATAACTGGTTCCAGTGTGACCAGATACAAATAAAAGTTTTAGGAGGTATAAATGGAACGTAAGTATTCAAATTTATGTAAACCGATTACTCTCGGAAAGGTGACTTTCCGTAACAGGATGTTTTCCGCTCCTATGGGAGGTACGGACATTACCAATGATGGATGTATCGGTCCTAAATCCACAGCTTTTTATGAATTAAGGGGAAAAGGCGGCGCCGGCGCGGTGACAGTCAGTGAATGTATGGTGCATCCGGCAACGGACGGTTCCCACGCATACCATCTGGATACTTCCATCTTGAATTCTCTGGCGGCAGCCACTTATACTGCGGACACCATCCGCCGCCACGGAGCTATCCCAAGCCTGGAACTGTCTCATTCCGGAATGTATGCGGGGACATATATGACGGATAAAAAGAAACAGAAATCCATGCATCAGTGGGGCCCCAGCGATACGGTAAGAGCAGACGGCGTGTCGGTGAAAGCCTTGACCAGGGAGATGATCGAAGAGATCATTGCCTCCTATGGGACGGTGGCTGGCCTTGCAAAACGGGCGGGCTTTGAGATGCTGATGATCCATGGCGGGCATGGATGGCTGATCAATCAGTTTCTATCTCCATACTTTAATAAAAGAACGGATGAATATGGGGGAAGCCTGGAAAACAGATGCCGCTTTGCCATCCAGGTGTTAAAGGCTGTTAGGGAAGCGGTAGGTCCGTTTTTCCCCATTGAGTTCCGGTTCAGCGGTTCAGAATTGTTTGAGGGCGGCTATGACCTTGAAGAAGGGTGCAGGATTGCGCAGATGGTAGAGCCTTATGTGGATCTTCTGCATGTTTCCGCGGGAACCTATCAGAGAGGATTCGGGGATACGCATCCTTCCATGTTTAAGGAACACGGATGCAATGTTTATCTGGCGGCGGAAATTAAAAAGCATGTATCTGTTCCGGTAGCCACCATCGGCGGGCTTAACGATCCGGCCCAGATGGAGGAGATCATCGCCAGCGGAAAAGCAGATGTGGTTTATATGGCCAGAGCCCTTCTGGCAGATCCTTTCCTGCCCCGGAAGGTTATGGAAAACCGGGAGCAGGAAATCATAAAATGTCTCCGGTGCTTTACCTGCATGGCAGAGAGGGCTGCCACATCTACAAGGCGGTGCACAGTGAATCCCCTTATAGGAAGGGAACTGGACGGCACAGAGATTTATCCGGTGCCGGTGAAGAAAAAAGTTCTGGTCGCCGGGGCAGGACCGGGAGGCCTATATGCCGCTTACACAGCCGCAAGGAGGGGACATCAGGTCATCCTCTGCGAGAAAGAGGCGGAAGTGGGCGGAATCCTGAAAAGTGAACAAGCGCTTCCCTTCAAGCATGAGATGTACGAGCTGGCGGGAACCTATGCCCTTTTGGCAAAGAAGAGCGGAGTGGAATTCCGGATGTCCACAGAGGTCACCGCTGACTATGTGGAAAAGGAAGCGCCGGACGCGCTGATCATCGCGGTGGGATCTGAGCCCCTGGTGGCGCCCATACCGGGACTTGAGGGAGATAACGTAGTGATCGTCAATGACTATTATCTAAAAAAGGATCAGGTAGGAGAGCAGGTCGTGGTATTTGGAGGCGGGCTTGCCGGCTGCGAATGTGCCATCCATTTGGGAATGGAAGGCAAAAAAGTCCGTCTGGTGGAAATGCGGGACGAGCTTGCTCCGGACGCCAATGTAAGGCATAGACCCCTGCTTTTAAAGGAAATAGATAAGTATGTGGAAGTACATACCGGATACCGGGGCCTTGAGGTCTGTAAGGAAGGCGTCTGGTGCGAGGATAAAGAAGGAAAACGAGTGCTCATTCCGGGAGAGACAGTGATCTGCGCCCTGGGCCAGCGTTCCAGGAGCCGGACAGTGGAGAGCCTGCGGGACGGAGCGCCTTACGTGGCAGTGATCGGAGACGCCGCAAGGGTATCGACCATTACAAACGCGGTTTATTGGGGATATCACGCCGCGCTGGATATCTGAGCGTCAAGTTTGAAAGCAAACCTCCAAAACTTCTATTATCGACACCGCCAACGTACCCTGTGACTAAGGTGCGCCAGAAAAAGGAAAAAATGAGGAAAAGGCAGAGAAACAGATGGATCAGGAATACAGGGAACAGGTGAAATTTGAACTGGAAACAGAGGACGAGGAATTTTATAACCATACTTACCAGGAGGAAAGGCGGATCCTGGATATGGTGCGCATGGGAGAATTGGAAGAAGCGGTCCGTCTGTCAAATGAAATGGATTTTCATGTGGCAAAGCTGGCTTTTAATGAGAAAGCCCACTGGCGGAACGTAGTGATCGTAGGAGTGACCTTGTGCACGAGGGCGGCCATTGAAGGCGGTCTAAAGCCAAGCGTGGCTTACCATATCAGCGATTATTATATTATAAAAGCATCGGAGGCCAGAGACAAGGAAAGTATCCTATCCTGCCGGACCCATGCCATCAAGGAGTTTACGAAAAGGGTAAGGGAAATCCGGAAAAAGGGGCGTACATCCATTTATGTAGAACGCTGCAAGGATTATGTGGAGCAGCACTTCCGGGAAAAAATCTATCTGGGTCATATTGCGGAAAACCTGGGGATCAGCGGCAGTTATCTTTCCAGGCTGTTTAAGAAAGAAACAGGGATATGCCTGCAGGATTATGTGAATGATATCCGCCTCCACCGGGCAGCTCATCTTTTGGTTTATTCGGACGAGACGATTCCAAAGATAGCCGCTTATGTAAATTTTCCATCTCAGAGCTATTTTGGAAAGCTGTTTAAAGAGAAGACCGGCAGAACGCCCAGACAGTACCGGGAAGAAAACAAAACGCCGGAATTTATCCCGGCAGATTTATAGTAAAAGACAAATTAGTAGGAGGAATAGACAGATGGGCTATGAGGATAAAAATAACTGGATCTGGAGCGAAAACTGGGGTGGAGAAGACCTGGAAGTGCCGAGGATCGTTCTGTTTCGCCGGGAGTACCTGCTGAAAGAGAAAACTAAGGCGGCTGTCCTGGATATTTCCGCGGACACCCGCTATAAGCTTTATGTAAATGGAAAGCTGGCGGAAACAGGACCCTGCAAGGGAGACCGGCAGGTATGGTTTTGGGACAGGGTGGATATTACAAAATGGCTGACAAAGGGAGAAAATGCCATTGCCGTTTCTGTACTGAGATACCCCGAGGATCCCACAAAGGGAAATCATGGGATGTTCCGTACCTCTACGCCGGGGCTTTATGTAAAGGGCAGCATCACAGACGAGGCTGGGGAAGAATATCCTGTATTGTCAGATTCTTCCTGGAAATGCCGGATAGATAAAAAGGTCAGACTGCTAAAGGAAGAAGAACATTTTGCACCTTTGTGCATACATGAGGAGGCTTCAGGCGACCCTTCGTTATCCGGCTGGAGACTGCCGGGATATAAGGAGGAAAAATGGGAGAATGCTTTTTCCTATGTGGAGGCGCAGATGCCTAAGGCAGTAAGTCCTGGAAACCTTCTTCCCCGTCCTATTCCGTATTTGTATCGGAAAAATCGAAAATATAAGGGGATCATGGACCGGAAAAAATCAATTTTTTCCCAAGAAGAGTGGGGCGATTTTCTTCATGGAAAGAGAGCGCTCTGTATTCCTGAGAATACGGAGGAACTGGTAGAAATAGATGCCGGCGAAGAAATGACCGGATATATTTACCTGGGGCTTGGCGGGGGAAAAAATGCCGAAATTCAGCTTATGTATGCAGAATCCTATATACAGGATGAGCTTGTAGGCCCTGCGAAAGTTCCATTAAAAAAGGATCGTACGGATAAAGAAAACGGACATCTGGACGGCTACAAGGATATATACCATGCAGGAGGATATGGGACAGAAGAAGTACCGGAGACATATGAGCCCTACTGGTTTCGCACCTTCCGCTTTATCCAGCTTCGTATACGTACAGGGAAAGAACCGCTGATCCTTAACCGGCTGGATTATGAGGAGACGGGATATCCGCTGAAGGTAAAGACCAGCGTGGAGGTATCCGATGAAAGTATGAAAGATATCTGGGAGATCAGTGAAAGAACCCTCAGAAGGTGTATGCATGAGACCTATGAGGACTGTCCGTACTATGAGCAGCTTCAGTATGTTATGGACTCCAGAACGCAGATTTTATATACATATGCAGTGAGCGGAGACGACCGTTTGGCCAGGAAATGCATGGACGATCTTTGCCGTTCCCAGCGGTACGACGGGCTGCTGAACTGCTGTTATCCAAACTGTAATCCTAATGTGATTCCTGGATTTTCTATTTATTATATTCTGATGGTATATGACCATATGATGTACTTTGGAGATAAGGAACTTGTCCGGGAGTATATGCCGTGCATAGAAAAGATCCTGGATTTTTTCAGGAAAAACCTGATTTTAGAAGGCTATGTGGGGCAGGTGGGAAGTGTGATCAGCTCCCGGTTCTGGTCCTTTATTGACTGGGCGGATGAATGGAATCCAACCAGCGGAATGCCGCCGGCAGGCTTAAAGGGGGCTATTACTATGGAAAGCCTTCTCTATATTTATGGCCTGCAGCATGGGGCAAAGCTTATGGAATTTTTGGGACGGAATGAGGACGCGGATTATTACCTTAAGGAGGCAAAGGAGGTTCAGAAAGCGATCCTTGCCTTTTGTATGGGCAGCAATGGGATGATCCAGGACGGGCCGGGAGTGGAAGAATACAGTCAGCACTGCCAGGTGTTTGCCCTCCTGACAGATACAGTGGATAAAGAAACGGGAAGAAAAAATCTTTTAAAGACTGTGGAAGAGCCTGGATACACCCAGTGCACAGTGGCAATGAGATTTTACCTGTTCCGTGCCCTGGAAAAAGCAGGGATTTATGAATATTCAAAGAAATATTGGGATTCCTGGAGAAATATGCTGAAACTGCACTGTACTACATGTATAGAATCAGACGCGTATTCCAGAAGCGAGTGCCACGCCTGGGGCGCCCTTGCCCTGTATGAGCTGCCGTCTGTGATTTTAGGCGTGCGCCCGGCGGAACCAGGATATAAATCCGTAAGGATCGCGCCGGTTCCGGGATATATGATATATGCCAGTGGGACTGTAGTTATCCCGGGAGGAGAGGTCTGGGTGAGATGGACGAAGGAGGATGGAAGTTTAAAATTAGAATATAAAGTTCCGGAAGGAATCAAAGTCGTTCATTAACAAAACTCCCAGGGCCTAGTCGCGTGGATATTCGCAATACCCGCAGGGCGCGATGTATGAAGCGGGGGAATTCCCTGATTTGCTGAAAAAATGGTGCTGTCGGGTAAGGCCGATTTTTGTTCCCTGACAAATAAGATGGAGATTATCCCATAAGATTGGAGTCTTTATAGACCTCTAAGCTTTTATGGGATAGTCTCTTTCTTTTATGCAGCCCAATTTTCATGTGTCTAAAGAAAACCGCATATCCAACCCTTTTTCTCACTTTAAAAAGGACGATTCCATATTTGATTTTTCACTTCACCGAGACTTTTTCCAAAAACCAGAATAAAAAATTTCCTTGCATTTTTATTTAGAACATGATATTCTAAATCCACTATATCTCAAAGGCAATCTTGCCATTTCTAATTTTTATATCCGTGCCAATGTGCG
>DWYZ01000137.1 GCA_019118425.1 Candidatus Blautia faecavium
ATGCCAAAATGGAATTTATACTCTTCAACTATCAGATATTATTTATCTGGAAACAAGCAATAAAACAGTTCTAATACATACTGTCAAAGGAAACTTTGTATGTTATCAGAAAATTAGGGATTTGGAGGAAAGACTTAGCAATAAATTGTTTTATCGCTGCCATAATTGCTATTTAGTTAATATGGATTTTATAGAAACTGTAAAAGGGGATACTGTTGTGCTGACAAAAGAGGGAAGAACTACCGTTCCGATAAGTAAATATAGAAAAGATGGATTGCTAAAAGCGCTTGCCATGTATGTTGGAGAGAAGCTGTAAAGGTAATTTGAGCAAAAAAATAGGCTATTTATACGGCGAATCTTGTTTGAAATTGAAATCTATAATATATTTGATATGAATTTTTGAAGAAAGGAGGGTGATTGAATGAATGAGAAGAAGTGTGAATTTCCAAAAGAGGATTTTGTTAAAGAGATAGATCTTTCAGAAGAGGAAATTTCCAGTTATTCGGGATGTTCAACTCGGACACAGTTATGTTTGACGGATTGTCCTTGGCCATTCGATGGAGCTTACATTTCCGCAGGAAGTTGACCATCGTAGGAAAATGAAGTCACATAGATTGTAAGATCTATGTGACTTTTTTATATTAGGCTTTAGCGTGTCTCAAATAAATGCGCAGCGTGCATTTATTTGAGACTAAAATCCACCTGCTATGCGGGTGGAGACAGAACGTTATACAAAAAATCACCTTTCTGTTTCAATAGAGATGTTCAAGCTACTATTGCAAGAAAGGAAAGGTGATTTACATGGCGAAGAAATCCAATGATATAGCACATACAAAATGGATGTGCAAATACCACATATTGGTGCGACCTGAAGGTCGTTGTTTGAAATGTGTTTTAACGCTACCATATCCATTCGTGATATTCCTACCACGAAATGCCCGGTAAGTGATGAAAGGTGTGAAGCAGTGGGACAAGCGGGTAATCGTTATTTCTGGTCAGAAGGATATTATGTGGTATAAAAAAGTTGACAGCTTATTCTCAAGGATTTCATAATAAAACCAAGAGAATAAGGAGGTATTCAAAGTGGCACGTAAATATGACCATGAATACAAAGTACAGGCAGTAAAACTTGCCAAGGAAATCGGCGGCGCTAAAGCTGCTAAAGAATTAGGGATCCCTGAAGGGACCATCCATACCTGGCTGAAAGCTGTCAGAGCCGGTAAGCTGGATATCGGGGAAGGCTCCCATACTCCCGCCAGCGCAATAAGCCTGTCAGAAGAGATTACCATGCTGCGTAAGCGGGTGAAGGAACAGGATAAAGAAATCCGCCGCCTGAAGGAAGAAAACGAATTCCTGGAGGAAGCCAGCGCTTTTTTCGCCGCCAGCCGTCGGAAGTCAGCAAAAACCAGAGAATGATCTTTCTGGCCCTGAAGACAGAGGACGGCAGGATTACCGGGAAAATCTCGTTCTACTGCAGAATGCTTGGGATCAGCCGCCAAGGCTTCTATAAATATCTCGCAAATAAAGACCGTCCCTGGAAGTACCAGGATCTGGCAGATGCCATGAAAGAAATCGTCAGTGAGGATGAATGTAACGATACTTATGGCCGGATCCGGATATACCAGGCATTGTTGCTGAAACAGCCGGAAGGAGTGCATATCCCCAGTGAGAGGACCGTATACCGGGTTATGGATCAGATTGGCTTGAGCCATCGACCCAGGAGAAAACCTGACGGGATCACAAAGGCAGACTGGGAAACCATGAAATCGGACGATCTGCTGAAGCGGGATTTCCGTTCCGATATCCCATTAGAAAAATGCATCACAGATATCACGGAGATCCCGGCATCTAATGGGAAACTGTATGTATCTGCGATTTTTGACTGCTTTGATCTTAGTGTCCTCGGCCTGGCAATGGAAACAAGTATGAAAGCTGATATATGTATCCATACATTGGAAAATGCCCTGACTGCTTATCCTGCGTTGGAAGGCGCTGTCATCCACAGTGACCGCGGGACACAGTATACCAGCGGGTCCTACCGTCAGGCCATCCGGGAGCATCATATCCATCAAAGCATGAACAGTGCAGGAGGGCGCTGCCGTGATAATGCACGTTGCGAGAGCATGTGGGCCAGAATGAAGATGGAGCTCCTTTATGAGCATTATGACATGAAGCAGAGGGAAGCAGAAGAACTAAAGGTACTTATCTGGAGATACTTCCTCAGCTACTGGAATAACCGGAGGATCTGCTCTGCCAATGGCGGCCTTCCTCCTATGGTAAAACGCAGGCAGTATTATGAGGCTTTGGATGTAGCAGCATAGTCAATGATATCCTTGAGAAAAATGTGTCAACTAATCTTGACAATATCAATATTATGTGAGCACAGTGGGGCTAAATGAAGACATATATCCAAGATCAGTAAAAGTACGACATAATGCAAGATAAATTAAGCGTAAAAGAATGTGAAAACTCTTTTAAGGGGGAAAGGCTAAGTGATACAAATACCTCTTTAGGGGCGGCAACGAGTCAAGAGCATAGTGGCTTGAACACAGTGAAAGCCAGCGCCTTGAGACGCTGGCCTAGTATCAAAGTCTTATAGTCGTTCCGCTAGTCACCCGTTTTACGGATGGGGCAACTTTTATTAGTAAGTGAATTAGGAGTATTTATGAAATGTATACATTAACTTTAGAAATAAATCAAATTTGCAATTTTAAATGTAGTTATTGTTATCTTGGTAAAAAAAATGGGAAGGTAATGTCAGAGAATGTAGCATATGCAGGTATTGATCTAGCATTATTAAATGTACAAAAGCATCAGGATAAAAGATTATGGGTTGATTTTGTTGGAGGCGAGGCACTATTATCGTTTGAAATGATTTGCAAAATAGTTCGATATATAGAGAAACAAATATTGAGGAAAGATATTACTGTAAATTATTCGATAACGACAAATGGGAGTATTATGAATAAGGAAATACTTCGATTTTTTATAGATAAAAAAGTACATATTAAATTGAGCATTGATGGAGACAAAATGATTCATAATAGAAATCGAAAATTGCTTAGTGGAAAAGGGAGTTTTGAACTAATCGAAAAAAATTTAATATTTTTTAAATTATATGAAAAATATACATCTATTAATATACAAGCAGCTCATGTGATAA
>DWYZ01000022.1 GCA_019118425.1 Candidatus Blautia faecavium
TGCAGTCGCCCAAAGGAATCTGCTTGGGAGATTCTTCGTGCAAGTTTTTTCATGACCGCGTAAGTATGTATCTTTCATCTGAAATCGTAGGATTTTCTGTAATGCAGACAGAAAAAAAGGACGGGATCATAGATGAACTGGAGTATCATGACCATACATGCGAAGCGCTGCTTCCTATGGATGGAGACGTATATATGCAGGTGGCGCCGGCTTCCGGAAAGGATGCAGTACCATACAGCCAGTTGGAGGTATTTCGGATTCCGAAAGGAACTTTAGTAACGCTTCGCCCTGGAGTATGGCATGCAGGCGCTTTTTGTCGGGATAAAAATTCCGTAAATATTCTGGTGGTCCTTCCAGAACGATGCTATGGAACGGATTGTACGATCGTAAAGCTTCCGGAAGACCAGAAGGTGAAGATTTTATATGCTGAAAAATGATCGGCAATAAATATTTTAATGTCATATATTCCGGAGTTTCATGCGGCTGTCTCTTTTGGGACTGTCTTTCGGGAGGGCTAGTTTGGTTTCCGGATAGGAAGAGGGGCCTTGGTTTTCCGGGGCTCCTCTAAAAGCGTAATCTCATAAACCCCAAACCCCAGCGAAAGCAGCAGGGGTAGGATGCCGGCCCATGCGGCTTTTACACCCCAGGTCATATAGGCAAGGCAGGAGCAGACCACTCCAATATGGAAAAAGAGCAGGGTGCCTCCGAAGTAGATCCCCTTGTCCAGGGCTTTGGGATCACGGGTGCAGAGATATTGGGTAAAGGAAGAGACAGTCTGCCGGAGATTGTTTGTGGAAAAAATAGTGGCGCTGTTATATCCCTTTACGCTTCCGAAAGAGCACCACTGAAAGGCAGTGGCAAAGAAAAATGGATACAGAGCCATTACAGGGTCAGCGCTGGCTGGAATAAAGCCCGTAGCCAAAAGCGCGGCCATATCTATAAAAATACTTAAGATATGGAGATTTTTAAGAGGGGTATATCTGGGGATCAATATAGTCAGAGCGATTCCTGCGGCATATATTACGAGGGCTGCCACACGGATTAATACATCATAATAATTTTTCCCCACCAGATGAGCAATGATGGTGATCATGTTAGCTGTCTGGGAAGAGCCGAAAACCTCCAGCCTGCTTAAAATGGCATAGGCCCCCATGAAGCCTCCGGACACTGCCATAAGGTGGTGAAAATATACTTGAAACTGTTCGTTTTTCTCCAATTTAATCCCTCCTGTGAGAATCTGCCTCCAAACCTCCTATACCATAGCACAAACAAAATCGGAAATCAATATTAAAGAAACACACCCCGCGCGCTTCTCGGAAAATTTATCCTTTTTATACTTTTATTAGAAATTAGTCAAATTCTTATCACATTTATAGGGTATGATAAATACATCTTAAGAGAAAACATACTTTTAAGATGACTGATAGCTGACAGTTGTTAAATGCCGAAGCAACTGCAGTGATTCTTTCCTTTCCCTAAAAAATATAAGAAGATGTTAAACCACCGCTTCCCCGGCAAGACTCGCTGGATGGGCGGTGGTTTTCATTGCGTTTTTTAGGAAATTATCTGTCCAGACAGAAAAAAGCTTCCATAATAGAAAGAATCATATCAGCTTCGCCTGTAACGGTTAAAGCAGGAATAAATCTCCTGGATACGGGGCATGGCATAACCGCAGGAAATGCCTGAGCCCTCTGACAGGAAAGAAAGTCCTGCTTTTTTTAATTGTCCGTCCAGATAAAGGACGATTTCAGACAAGGTCCGTTTTCCATCCACCAAATGTTCCACTGCATACCGAAGAAGGAGTCCCAGGGCAGCGGTCTGTTCTGTGTCTGCAAGCTGTTCAATATAGCGGAGATCGATCTCCTGTTTTCCTAAAGAAAAGCCATCTCTGCCATGTACCTTGACTTTTAAGCGTTCCGGTCCATCCTGTCTTGCGCGGGAAGAACGGGAAGCTTCATGCCGGGTCATGATACGATGGCTTTGGGGCATGACGAAGGCGGGTACGTCCCCCTGCGTTAAGGGATATTCTTTACATAATTCTTTCGTGGAGGCAGTGATGTCTACCGGGCGGTAATTATCCATCTGTATGATCGTGTGGGCGATATGGAAAAAGGCTCCGGAGCTGCCCGCTACAAGGACGGTGGAAATGCCGCATTTCTCAAACAAATCTCCGGCGCGTTCTAAAAATGGGGTGATAGGTTCTTTTTCTCTGCGGATGACTTTCTGCATAAAGGAATCTCTTACCATAAAGTTGGTGGCGGAGGTATCTTCATCCAACAGGAGAAGGCGACTGCCAGCCTCTATCCCTTCTATGATCCCGGCTGCCTGGGAGGTGCTGCCGCTGGCATCCTCTGTAGAAAAGCAGCGGGTGTCTTTTTTATTTGGAAGATCATTGATAAAAAGAGAGATATCCACATCTTTTACAAAACGCCCGTCCTCAGAACGAAGCTTTAAAGCAGAGTCATCTGTGATCACGTATTCTCTTCCATCGCCTGCAATGTGATTGTATACCCCAAGCTCCAGGGCGTTAAGGAGGGTTGACTTTCCATGATAGCCTCCTCCCACGATAAGGGTTATACCTGTGGGGACGCCCATTCCTGTGATGTTTCCTTTATGGGGAAGTTCCATGGAAACACGCAGCGTTTCCGGAGATTGAAAGGGAACAGAATTTTTCATGGGACGGGAGGAAATGCCGCTTTCTCTGGGAAGGACAGCTCCGTCCGCTACGAAAGCTGCCAGGGAACGCTTGGCAAGCTGGGCGCGGATGTATTCCTGATCTTCCGCGAGGAAGATAGCCTGCTCTAAATGTTTGACATTCAAACTTTTATAAAAGAATGCTTTATGTACACATACAGGAAGAAACTCAAACAGGATTTTTTCCAGTTCAGGCGCGTTTATGGTCCGTCCGTTTGCCGGAAAACCGATAAAAAAGCGGGCGGTAATCCCTTTGGCTGTGATTTCGCAGGCAGTCCGCTCCAGAACCTCCTGTCCGCAGTGGCTGACAGAGATAAGTCCGCTTTTTCCGGATCCTTTTGCACGGAAGGTGTAATGGTTTACCTGCTGTTCGAATTGGCGGGTAAGATAGTCGCAGAGTGTGATCTTATTTATCTTTTTTTCGTAGTAGGAAGCGGGAAAGCCTGCGTCTTTGTGAAGGATCTTTACACTTATGTGAGAAGGAGAGGCGAAGGGATCTCCTTGTACATGATCAATGGAGAGGACATAACGGTCGAATTGGTAGGCGCCTTTCAGGGATTTGTATGCGGGGTAGCTCTTTCTATGAATGGAGCGAAGGGTGGTTTGCAGTTGGGTTGATGTGTTCATGTTGGTTAGGACCTCCTTTTGGGTGTGATTATTTATGGAAAATAATAAAATGTGGGGCTGAAGGGGATCATCTCGGAGTTGCGAAGCCCGAAGGTCCCCCTTAGACTCCCCCCTTCCTGGGCACGCCGTACGCTGTTCAAGAGGGAAGGATTGTAATATGGTGTTTAGTATATATTTTGGATTTTTCTTGCTCTTACAATTATGATGGCTGGGATTTCGGGGTTGGTGCCGTAGTATTGTTCGGAAAAGCCGTCGATTATAAAGCCATTTTGAAAACAGGTGTTGAGAATATCCTGCAGGGAACGGTGATAGTAACAATGTTTCTGGGGCTGGCCTTTAATTGCTTCGCCGTAGTAGCTGTGTGGTGTCAGGTATTTTTCTGTTAATGTGACAAAGCAGGGATGCTGGGTGGCGAATACGAATATTCCGTTATCTGTGAGCAGCTGGTTTACGCAGGAAAATAATTCTTTTATTTCTGAAATATCCATAATTGCCATATTAGAAACGGCTTTTGTAAATGGTCTTGTTCTTTTTAACAGAAGCAGACTTTTCCTGCTTGTTGCGTCTGCTACACAAAACTCGATTTTGCTGCCAAAGCGTGACTGGCGCTTTTTGGCCAGTTCGATCATTTTGGGGGAATAATCGAATGCGACGACACTTGCGCCATGCTCTGCTAAATAAGCGGAATAGTTTCCGTTTCCACATGCTATGTCCAAAACATAATCCCCTGGTTGTATATCTAATAACTCACTTACCTTTGGCCGTACTGTCTGCCGATGAAATTCATTGGAATTATCCCCCATAGAATAATCCCAAAATTCTGCGTTTGCTTCCCATGCCTTTAGGCTGTCTTCAAGTGTGTGGTTCATTTTTTTCCTCCTTTGCATGCTTCTATTATACAGAAGGATTGCGAAAAAGGAATAGCCCTGACAATAAAAAACAGAAAAGTTAATGGAAGGCGTGGGTTGTGGGGGTGGGACTGGTGTGGTAAGATGGGGAAAGAAAGGTGGGATTTTGTGAGAGGGAATGTTTTGATCGTTGGAGCGGGGGTTTTAGACGTTTTGGTCTGTCCGGTGAAGGAGGATGTGTTCAGAAAAGGATCCGTGCCGGTAGAGACGATCCGGGTTTCGGCAGGGGGAGATGGCCTGAATGAGGCTACGGTGCTGGCAAGGCTTAAGGGGAAGGAGAAAGGGCAGGAAGGAGTACGGCTTTTGACCTTGCTGGGAGAAGACGAAGCGGGAGAGATGATCTGGGGACATTGTGAGAGAGAAGGAATCTGCATGGAGCTGTCTGTGCGGGACCGGGATGTTTGTACCGGGGTCAATGTGGTTATGGTGGAGGAGAATGGGGAGAGAAGCTTTTTTACCAATCCTTCCAGTTCCCTGCGGAAGCTTTCCATAGAGCATATGCCGCAGAGTTTTCCAGGAGATGTGGGAATCCTTTGTTTCGCAAGCATCTTTGTTTCGCCGCTTTTTGGGGGCAGGGAGATGGCAGAGCTTTTTAGGAGAGCGAAGGAGCAGGGAATCCTTGTCTGTGCGGATATGACGAAATGTAAGAACCAGGAGACCACAGAGGATATTAAAGAGGCTTTGTCTTATCTGGATTATCTATTTGCCAATCAGGAAGAGGCTAATATGGTGACAGGAAAAGAATCAACGGAGGAAATGGCGGAAGTTTTATATAACTGCGGCGTAAAAAATGTAATCATTAAATGCGGCGGGAAGGGCTGTTATGTAAAAAATGCTTCTCTAAAAAGAAGTTTTCCGGCAGCAGAAGGTGTCCGTTGTGTGGATACTACAGGAGCGGGCGATTCTTTTGCAGGAGGTTTTTTGTATGCTTTGGCTGAGGGAAAAACATTTACAGAGTGTGTCCGCTATGGAAATGCCTGCGGCTCTCTGGCAGTGGAGACAGTAGGAGCCTGCACGGGGATTATAAATAAAGAACAGGCAGAAAAAAGAATGGAATGCTTAAGGGATTGATTGGCACAGGATTTTATCCTATAATATGATTCAGATTGGATACAATAAAACTGCAAAGAAAGCAGTTTCCAGCATAAAAAGGACAGCAGAGCAGTCCGAAAAGAAAGGCGGAATTTGTTATGGAACGAAGAAATGTTTGGCTTTCTTATACGGAAGCGGAAGAGAAGGAAATGGAAAAAACAGTGTCTATGTACAGGCATTTTTTGGATGTGGGAAAGACAGAAAGAGAGTGTGTGACTGAGATCATACGGCAGGCACGGGAGGCAGGATATGTTTCTCTGGAGGAAAAGATTGCTGCTGGAGAAAAGATTAAAGCCGGAGATAAAATTTATGCGGCAGGCATGAAGAAGATCATTGTCCTGTTTCATGTAGGGACAGAAGACATAGAAAAAGGCATGAACATCCTGGGAGCGCATATTGATTCGCCCAGACTGGATATTAAGCAGAATCCTTTATATGAGGATACGGATCTGGCCTATTTGGATACTCATTACTACGGAGGGGTAAAGAAATACCAGTGGGTGGCCCTGCCTCTCGCCCTTCACGGAGTGGTGGCAAAAAAGGACGGCACTGTAGTGGAGGTTAATATCGGAGAGGCAGAGGATGACCCGGTAGTATATATCACGGATCTTTTAATCCATCTTTCAGGTAAACAGCTCCAGAAAAAGGCGGCAGAGGTCATTGAAGGAGAAAAAATGGACATTCTCATTGGCAGCAGGCCTTTAAAGGACGTGGACGATGAGAAGAAAAAAGAAGCCGTAAAGGAAAATGTGCTGAAAATTTTAAATGAGAAATATGGGATTGAGGAAGAGGACTTCCTTTCCGCAGAGCTGGAGATCGTGCCGGCCGGAAAAGCGAGAGAGTGCGGACTTGACAGAAGTATGGTGGCTGCCTATGGACAGGATGACAGAGTATGTGCCTACACTTCATTCCTGGCTCTTTTAGAGATGGAAGCGCCTAAACGTACAAGCTGCTGCCTTTTAACAGATAAAGAAGAGATCGGAAGCGTAGGTGCTACAGGAATGCAGTCCCGTTTCTTTGAAAATACGGCGGCAGAGCTTCTGGAGGGGATGGGACGTTATTCTGAGCTGACTCTGCGCCGGATGCTGTGCCGTTCCAGTATGCTTTCTTCAGATGTAAGCGCCGGATATGATCCTGCTTTTGGGGATGCTTTTGAAAAGAAAAATTCAGCCTATCTTGGCAGAGGGATTGTTCTAAATAAATTCACAGGAGCAAGAGGAAAAAACGGCTCCAATGACGCCAATGCAGAATATGTGGCAAGAATCCGGGATATTTTTGACAAGAATGAGATTGCTTTCCAGACTGCGGAGCTTGGAAAGGTAGACGTAGGGGGCGGCGGGACGATCGCTTATATAGCTGCTCTTTATGGAATGGAAGTGATCGACAGCGGTGTTGCTGTATTAAGCATGCACGCCCCATGGGAAGTGACCAGCAAGGCGGATGTACATGAGGCGAAAAAGGCATACAAGGCATTCTTATTAGAAGCCTAAACACGGCGAAAGATAAAGGAACAGGAAAAACAATAAAAACGCTTTCTTCAAAAAGGAAAAGCTGCGGTCAGCTGTCCTTAGTGAAAGAAAGCGTTTTGGTTATATGTCAAACTTCTGTCCTTATAAAAACGACGGGAAAATGGCGGCTATAGATCAGCCGTTTCCGCTGGGGAAGAACGGACGCATGGCCATTGCCACATTGGAGATGGGCATGGTCTGCAGCCAGATTTTCCCTGGGCCGGTCAGAAGGGTATTGAAAAAGCCCTCTCCTCCCAGAAGCTTATTTTTCAAACCGGCTACCTGTCTGATTTCCATTTTTACAGTGGGAGTAAAGCCGGCTACATTGCCGGTGTCCACCAGGATCTGCTGTCCGGCTTCCAGCTCGTATTCGATTAATTCTCCGTCAATTTCCACAAAGACCATACCGTTTCCGGAAACTCGCTGCATGATGAAACCTTCCCCGCCGAACAGTCCGGCGCTCAGCTTTTTATTAAAATGTATGGAAAGCTCTACGCTGGCTTCTGATGCAAGAAAAGCACTTTTTTGCAGGATCATGTCCTGACCGGGAGTAAGAGCAAGAGGAACGATCTTGCCTGGAAAACTGGAACCGAAAGCAATCATTCCATTCCCATGGGCTGTGTAAATATTCTGGAACATACTTTCGCCGGAGAAGGCCTTGGAAAACATTTTTCCGATACCGCCTCCGGTGGTTTCCATCTGCATGTTGGGGCTCATCCATACCATAGAGCCTTTTTCTGTGATCATTTTTTCCCCATTTTCTAACTGACAGATTACAATAGGAAAATTACCGCCTTTAATTTCGTATTTCATACATTCACTCCTTTCACGCTGAAAGCTTAAGATATAGATATTGTATCATTTTCTGAATAGAAACACAATTCCCTCAATTATAAGTTTTTATTTTGCTGCATGTCACATGCGCCCCCTTTTTACATATTGCCGATCTTGTTTAATTTATTTGCTGTCGGTGACTTGCCTATGGTATAATCTTTTCATAAAGGCTGTAAATATTGTTTTTAAAGGAACATTGGAAAAATATGAGAAATAAGATTGCAGCCAGATTATTTTAAAAATAACAGGCGGAAGAGGAAGAGCTTTTTATCAATTCTGACTCTGTCTGGTCTGAAATCGGCAGGAGGAAAAAAGTATGTCTCGTATCAAAGATGTTGCAGAAGCCGCAGGGGTTTCACTTAGTACAGCATCGATTGTTATAAACGGAAAAGCAGAAGAACGGAAAATTTCTAAAAAAACGCAGGAAAAAGTTTTAAAAGCTATGCACGCCTTAAATTATATTCCTAATGTCTCGGCGAAAACCCTGCGCAGAGGGGATTCCCAGAGTTATACTATAGCCCTGTTCTGGAATTTTGACTTTAGAAGCACTATGATGCACCGCTTTTTATTTGGTCTTCAAAAACGAATCCTGGAAGCTAAAGTAAACATGAGTATAGTTGTTCATCCATACCAGACAGGAAACCTGAGAAAAGAGGAAGAAAGCTTTCTTCACGGAGCCTTTCACGCGGCCATTATTGCCAACGCAAACGGGGACGACCTGGATTATCTGCGGTGCAGCAGCTTTCGGATTCCTGTGATCTTATATAACCGTCTTTTGGAAGGATATTGTTCCGTGAATGTGGATGATAAAAAAATAGGACGGCTGGCAGCAGACCATTTATATAGTCAGGGGTACCGATACCCGGCCGTTGTACATGGAACGCAGAACTTTCCCGGGGCGACAAAGAGGGAGGAAGGATTTTTTGAACGGATGGAGGAACACGGCGTTAAGCTGCCGGAAAATAAGATCATTTATGCGGGAAATTCCCTGAAAGGCGGTTTCGAATGCGGAAAGCTTATGTTGGAAAAGCACAGTATCGATATGGCGGATTGTTATTTCTGCTCATCTGACTTTATTGGTTTAGGCCTTCTGAACGCCTGGGCAGAGGAAAAGCTGGTACCGAAAAAGATCGGAGTGATCGCTATGGGAAACCACGACCCTCAGTACAGTAAATACCATGTGCCTTCTTTAACAGTGATCAATATGCCTATTGAGGAGATGGCGGAGCAGTGCTGCCAGTTTTTGATTGACAGGATGTATACTCTTGCGGATGAGCCGGCAGTAAAATTTTTCGAAACAAAACTATATGCCAGAGATTCTACCAGACGGTCCTGAAAGCTTTTTTATAATAGCTTTTTATGGGAATATAGTACCGGGAATATGGTATCCGCTGGCTTTTTCAGGAAAAACAGAAGAGAAAACAAAAAGCTTAGGACTAAAACCAGTCCTAAGCTTTTTTTATCCAGCGTGTGTTAGAGGATTCGAACCCCCGACCTTTTGGTCCGTAGCCAAACGCTCTATCCAGCTGAGCTAAACACACATCCTGCGGATCAGCTCCGCAACAATAGATATAATACTCTATAAGACGTGTTTTGTCAATACATATTTTAAAAAAATTAAAAAAATTTTTAGCTCGTTTTTGAGTGCTTTGATCCTGTGCATAATAGACAAAAAGTAAGAAA
>DWYZ01000138.1 GCA_019118425.1 Candidatus Blautia faecavium
TTCTTGAGAATGCCATCAACTATGGAGTGGCGGGAATGGATGTGTTCTCGGTCCTAAAGAAGGGACTCTTGTGGGAACCATATTCGGTCTGGCTTCTATGTGGAAGGCATCTGCGTTTTATATAGGGGATGGTGATACGATCTTTTCTCCTGTTAGGAGCGGAAGACCTGTGGAAAGTATTTTATTAAGCGTTGGTGCCAGAGCCTTATTCGGTTTGATTGCCGGCCTTTTCTATAAAGCGGCTAAAAAAAGCAAATATCCCAAAGCAGGAATCCTGTTGGTTTCTTCTATCGGAAGACCAATCCATACTTTTTGTGTATATCTGTTTATGGGAATCTTTTTTTCGGAAATGGGCTATACAGTTTCCGATACCCTAAAAGGGGCGTCAAGACCGGATTATTTAGTTTTTATGATCATAGTGGACGCAATTGTTTTGGGCTGCTATATTTTTTGCCGTTCTGCTTATATGAAGCGGCTTATGTATAGGGCAAGAGCAGTGGACAAGTTAAACGCTGTAGTGGGAGAGAACAAATGGAAGATTGCAGCACTGCTCATTGCAGTGATGATATCTTCCATTAGCGTGGCGGTTTACTTTACAAATCGTATAAGCAGCGTCATGGAATATTATGGAATCACCCTTTCCGCTGAAATCTCCTATGATCTGATGCATTTACAAATTCAGTTTCTGCTGGGAATGATTTCGCTGGCTGTGATTGCTATTATTTTTATCCTTTTGTATCAGAAAAATTCTAATTATCTCTATCATGAGGCAAGAATGGATGGGCTTACCGGTCTGTTTAGGAGAAGGATATTTTTTCAAAAAGGAGAAAAGATACTGGGCAGACTGAAATACAATGCCAGCGATAGAGGCGGGTATTTCCTAATACTTGATATTGATCATTTTAAGGAGATCAACGATAAGTATGGACATCCCACAGGAGATAAAGTTTTAAAAGAGATAGCCCGAATCCTTGAAAATAATTTAGGAGAAAAAGGAATTATCGGACGTCTTGGAGGAGACGAATTTGTAGGTTTGATCAATGTTCCTTCTTCTAAAAAAGAGATCATACAAATTCTTAATAATATGAAAAAGGAAATTTCCAAAATACAAGCAGGGGAAGAATACGTAACATGCAGTATGGGAGTTGTCCTCATAGAAAAAAACCAGACTATTGATCAGCTTTACCGAAGTGCTGACCGTCTTCTTTATGAAGCGAAGAAAAACGGAAAAAATCAGATTGCCTTTGGCCAGGGTTCTCTATGACTTTTACAGGTCATGACAGAAGTATCTTATTTTGACCTCATCTGATGAAAATACTTTCTAAAAGGTCAAAATTCAACAACAAAGCTGACGTTCATTGAAAATCTTTATAAAATGTCCTCTGTTATAATTTTATCATCAAGAAAAACCATGGACTCTTTCCAACGGGAGACGTCCAAAAAAATCAGACAAGAGAGGATGAAAGAGAGAATGAAAATTTTAGGTATTTCATTTGGCAAGAAAAACGCAAACACAGATATTCTGGTAAAGGAAGCTCTTTTCGGATGCCGTGAGGCAGCGCCGGATGCGCAGATCGAGTTTGTGAATACCTGCAGCATGGATATCGGACGCTGCCGTGGATGCGGTGCTTGTTCCCAGCAGCTTGAAAAAGGAAAAGACAACGTGTGCATCTTTAAAGATGATTTCCAGGCATTGGAAGACAAGGTGCGTGAAGCAGACTGCCTGATCGTGGGCGCACCGGTATATGTGCTCCAGCCTGTGGGCCAGTTTAAGGATTTTGTAGACCGTTTTTCCTGCAGACATGATTACTCCGCGATCACATGGGTTCTGGATAAGAGAAGAGCCGGAGAGCTTCCGGGAGACCCGGACGATTTCCCAATGGAGCGCCTGAAAAAGAGAACGGTTTCCTATATTTCCGTAGGCGGTGCCACCACAGATAACTGGACTTCCATGGGAACAGCAAGCCTTCATCTCTTCGGCTTCCCTCCAATGATGAAGGTTATGGGAAATTACAATGCGAACAGCATGGGAACGGTTGGAAATCCTCTTTTGGATGATCAGCTCATTGCGGATATGCATGAGATGGGAAAAAGAACAGTAGAAGGATATAACGATGATTCCGCAGAATTCTTCCAGCCGGCTTCTAAACCGGCGGGAGTATGTCCGGTATGCCACCAGAGACTGCTTACCATCAATCCTGGAACCACGAAGGTAGAATGCCCGATCTGCGGTATTGAAGGTGAGCTGAGCATTGAGGACGGTGCGATCAAAGTTGAATTCTCAGAAGCACAGCAGAACAGAGCAAGAGGAACCTTCGCGGGACTTCGTGAGCATACGGTAGAAATCCAGAGCTTCGGCGCCATCTGCGGACCGAAGATCATGGCAAATAAAGAAATGCTGGATCAGAAGATGAAGGAAAGGATCAAAGGATTCGACACAGCAATCGGAAACAAATAATAATTTATACATACCTCCACATTTAAATGATGATTATTTAGAAATAATCATAAAGAATTCATTCATTATCGAAAGACCGCTGTAGAAATACAGCGGTTTTTTGACGCTTTTTTATCTTCATATATAAAGTAAAAAAGTGGTTATGAAAAGTTGTTTTATTTTGACCTTTTACATTTTTAGGAAAGGAAAAAAGTCATTATTTGATAAAAAACAAACTGTGCTCAGAGAATTCACTTAAGGTATTCACTGCTACAATAAGGACAGTTGAAACGACAGCTGAAACTTAACAAAGAAAAAGGAGGAAGAAACATGAAACTAAGAAAAATGGTAGCTTTAGGCATGGCATGTGCCATGACGCTGTCCTGTTCCGCCACTGCTTTCGCAGCAGTAAAAGGTGCGAACGAAGATCCGGCAAACACGGAGACAACAGATGAAACATTGAGGATTGCCCTGGCTTCCGAACCATCCACCCTTTGGCCGGCTGGTTCTGGAAAAACAGAGAATGAGGCGCAGATCATCAGCGGATGTGTTCTGGATACCCTGGTGGCAAAAGACCATACCACAGGAGAGGTGATCCCTAACCTGGCAACGGAGTGGGAGTGGACAGACGGTACACACTGCACCTTCACGCTTCGGGATGACGTGACCATGTCAGATGGATCTCCGTTAGTAGCAGACGATGTTGTTTATTCAGTAAATGACATCTGGGTAGCGTTAAATGCTGGAAATGATACCGGACGTTTTATCACTGGCGCAACAGCAGAAGATGACCAGACGGTTACCATAGAATTTGCTATGCAGGCACCGGATATGCTGGAAATGCTTTCTATGACAAACTTTGGTATTGTATCTCAGGAAGAAGTAGAAGCTGTAGGCGGTCCTGAAGAAGTGGCAAAGACTCCAACCGTTGGCTGCGGAAAATATAAATTCGTAGAATGGCAGAGCGGTCAGTCCATTACACTTACCAGAAATGATGAATACTGGAATCCGGATTATAAAGGATATTTTAAGGACATTACCTTTACCTTTACAAATGATGCCGCTGCTCGTGAGATGGCAGTAGAATCCGGTGATGTGGACGTGGCATACGATATGCCGGTTGTTCAGGCTGCTACCTTCGCAGAAAGCGAAAATGTACAGACCATCATACATACATTCGGACAGGTTGCCCATCTGTGGTACAACATGACGGAAGGACATGCTACAGCAGATGCAAATGTTCGTAAAGCCATTGACATGGCACTTGACTTTGATGCACTTGCACAGGTTGGTACAGGTGGGTTCAATACCCAGTCACTGGGCTATTTCACACCAGACAACAAATACTACAACGAAACCTATACAGCAGAGGAAAGAGCAGTGGATGTAGAAGGCGCGAAAGCACTTCTGGAAGAAGCTGGATACGGTGACGGACTGGAACTGTCCATCGTAGGTATGCAGGATACAGCTCCTCTTTATACAGTTATTCAGGAAAATCTCCGTGCTATCGGCATCAACCTGACTATTAATACAGTAGATACCGCGCAGTTCGTAGAAGATGCAGGCGGTGGAAACTATGACCTGATCATGGTTGGCGAATATACAGAAGCAAGATATCCTACTCTGTTCTGTTTCCTGGATCAGGAAACAATCGATACCTTTGTTATCGGCGGTCCAAAAACGACTACTCCGGAAATTGATAGCTTGATTTCTGAGATCATTGAGAATCCGGATGAGGAAGCTGCAAAAGAACAGATCGGAGAACTTGAGCAGATGATGAAAGATCAGTCAATTGTATCCAACCTTTATCCGGAAACAAAGGCTGCTATCATCAGCAACGATCTGAAGGGCTACACAACCTTCGAACGTGGATTCATTAATCCTACAAACTTCTACAAATAAATTTTAGAGCGAAGAGAACAAATAAAGTGGCAGATTTCAGAAGTTCTGCGCACGGAATATCATAGTTGGGGATTTCGGGCACCGTGGGGGACTCCTCCCATGGTGCCTGATTCATTAAAATGCAAAAGGTCCTTAGCATGAATGATAAAGAGGACCGGAATTGGAGAAAACATATGGTAAAGTATATTATAAAAAGAATCCTTCTTCTGATTCCAATTTTGCTTGGTGTATCTGCGATCATCTTTGCGTTAAAGACTGTCACACCTGGAGATCCGGCGAGACAGATCCTTGGAAACACTGCGACAGAGGAGCAGGTCGATGCGAAACGGGAAGAATTGGGTCTGAATGATCCTGTAGTTGTACAGTATGTAAGATATGTGGCCGGCGTATGTCACGGCGATTTTGGCGATTCCTACCGTACAGGAGAGCCGGTTCTTTCAGAAATTGTTCCGAGACTGGGAACCTCTGCAAAGATCACATTAGGAGCGGTGATCATAGGTGCTGTGATCGGTATTGTCCTGGGTGTTGTATCTGCGTTAAAGAAATACACCTGGGTAGACTCTTTGGTACTGGTTGTATCCATGTTTTTCCAGTCGGTACCGGAGTTCGTTGTGGCTCTGGTCCTGATCATGATCTTTGCCGTAAACTTACATATTCTGCCTGCGACCGGAATTGACACAGCGGCAGGCTATATCCTTCCAATGTGCAGCATTGGTTTGGCTTCTATCGCGAATTATACCCGTATTACACGTTCCAGTATGCTGGAGGTATTGGGAGAGGATTATATCCGTACCGCAAGAGCCAAAGGACAGACAGAAAAAAATATCACTTATCACCATGCGCTTCGTAACGCCATGATTCCTGTGGCACAGTCTGTAGGTACCAGCTTCGGAAACTCCATCGGCGGCGCCATGGTTCTGGAAACGGTATTCGGTGTGCCTGGAGTTGGCAAATACATCACAGATTCCATTACGCAGCGTAATTATCCCAGTGTCCTGGGCGGCGCTTTGATTCTTGCGATGGTGTTGGTAATTATTAACCTTCTGGTAGATATCAGCTTTGTTCTGATTGATCCGCGTCTGAAGACAACGATCATATCCGGAAATAAGAAAAAGAGCCCGAAAAAGGCTGCAGCATAAGGGAGGTATAGAAAAATGGCAAAAATGCATACTCCCGCGATGGAGAGAATTCAAAAGAAAAACGCAAAAAGGAAAAAACCGGTAAAATCTACTCCAGGTTACGAATCCTGGAAACGATTTAAAAGAAATCCAACGGCTTTGATTGGCCTTATCGTTGTATGTCTTCTGATTCTCATTGCGATCTTTGCACCTCTGATCGCGCCTTACGATTATCAGGTGCAGGATTTTACCGCAATGATGCAGAAGCCAAGCCTTAAGCATCTTTTTGGAACCGACAACTTCGGACGTGATATTTTCAGCCGTTGTATTTACGGCGCAAGGTATTCTCTGATGATCGCTTTGTTCTGTACGATCGCAGCCTTTTTCAGCGGCGGTCTTTTAGGGATCATTGCCGGGTACTTCGGCGGCAAGGTGGATACCATTATCATGCGTATCATGGATGTTTTCCAGGCAATCCCTATGATTTTGATGGCTATGTGTATCGTAGCTGTATTAGGAAACGGTATTCCGCAGCTTGTAGCGGCTATCATGTTCGCTTCCATGCCTACCATGGCAAGAAACAACCGTGCGGCGATCCTTCGTGTACGAGGAAACGATTATATTGAATCTTCTGAAGCGATCGGCGTGAATCAGGTACAGATGATTATCAAGCATATGATTCCCAACGCAGTGGGCGTTATGATCATTTATTTCGTAGGTTTTTTGGCAGTATCCATTATGATGATGTCCTCTATGAGCTACATCGGCGTTGGTCTTGCCGCTCCTACACCGGAATGGGGACTGATTCTTAACGATGGTAAAGCCTATCTTACCTCTGCGCCGTACATGATGCTGTTCCCGGCGCTGATGATCATGATCACCTGTTTCGCTTTTAACCTTATGGGTGATGGTCTTCGTGACGCATTCGATCCAAGACTGAAATAAGGAGGAAAGCAGAGAAAAATGAACGATAAGATTTTAAGTATTAAAGACCTGGTTATCCACTACGAAACCGATGAGGAAGTAGTGGAGGCCGTAAATAAAATAACTTTGGACATTGGAAAAGGCGAGGTTCTGGGACTGGTGGGAGAGACCGGAGCCGGAAAGACCACAACTGCCCTTGGCATTATGGGCCTGCTTCCTCCTAAGGTAGGGCATGTGGTACAGGGAACCATCGTCATGGAAGGAGAAGATCTTCTAAAAAAATCCAACCGTGAAATGCGTGCCATCCGCGGAAAGAAAATCAGTATGATCTTCCAGGATCCGATGACTGCCTTAAACCCGGTAAAAACCGTAGGAGATCAGATTGCGGAAGTAGTTCTTCTTCATAATAAATGCTCTAAGGCAGAGGCCTTAAAAAGAGCGCAGGACATGCTGGCTATGGTAGGCATTGTGCCGGAGCGTTACAAGGACTATCCTCATCAGTTTTCCGGCGGTATGAAACAGCGTATCGTTATTGCCATTGCTCTTGCCTGTGAACCGGATCTTCTGATTGCGGACGAGCCTACGACGGCTCTTGACGTAACCATTCAGGCACAGATTCTGGATATGATGCGCAAGCTGCAGAAGGAGCATGGGACCTCTATGATCTTAATTACCCATGATCTCGGCGTGGTTGCGGAAATGTGCGATCACTGCGCGGTTATGTACGCGGGGGAGATCGTAGAATACGGTACAACGGAACAAGTATTCGATAATCCGAAACATCCGTATACCAGAGCTCTTTATAAGTCCATTCCAAGCCTTGATAAGGATGTAGACCGTCTGGAAGTAATTCCGGGTCTGGTATGCGATCCGGCCGATCTTCCTACGCACTGCAGCTTCTGCGAACGTTGTACAGAGAAAAAGGAAGGCTGCGGAAAATACGATCCGCCTATTATAGAGGTAGAAGTGGGCCATACTGCAAAATGTTTCCAGTATTCACCAGGATGGGAGAAAGGAGATACAAATGGAAAGTAAAAATCTCATAGAAGTAAAAAATCTGAAAAAATATTTCTCCACACCTGGAGGTATGCTCCATGCGGTTGACAATGTAACCTTTAATATTGAAAAAGGAAAGACTATCGGAATTGTAGGCGAGTCCGGCTGCGGAAAGTCTACCCTTGGAAAAACGCTGATGCGCCTGCATACGCCTACCTCCGGTGACGTAATGTACAAGGGTGCAAACATTGCGGCCATGCCTATTAAGGAATTTAAGAAAAATTACCGTTCCCATATCCAGATGATTTTTCAGGACCCATACGCATCTTTGGATCCCCGTATGAGTGTGCTTCAGCTTGTAGAAGAGCCAATCAAGGTAAATAACAAAAAGCTCAGCAAAAAGGAAGTTACGGAAAAAGCTAGAGAAATGATGGAATTGGTAGGTTTGGCAAAACGTTTGGAGGGTTCTTATCCTCATGAGCTGGACGGCGGACGCCGGCAGCGTATCGGTATTGCCAGAGCCCTTTCCCTGAATCCGGAATTCATTGTATGTGATGAACCGGTATCCGCTCTGGATGTTTCCATTCAGGCACAGATTCTGAATTTACTTCAGGATTTGCAGGAAAAACGTGGACTTACCTATATGTTTATTACTCACGATATGTCTGTAGTAAAGCATATTTCCAATGATATCGCCGTTATGTATTTGGGACAGATGATTGAAAAATGCAGCGCGAACGAGATATTTAAGGATACGATCCATCCGTATTCCCAGGCGCTCCTCTCTGCTATCCCGATTCCTAATGTTCATGCGCAAAGAGAACGTATGGTGCTGAAGGGCGAGCTCACTTCACCTATCGACCCGAAGCCATGCTGCCGTTTTGCGGCAAGATGTCCTTACGCAACGGACAAATGCCGGGCAGAAGAACCCCAGCTTCGTGAGATCCGTACCAACCATCTGGTGGCATGTCATTATGCGGAGAAATTTGTAAAATAATTGTTGTATTCGCTGTGTCAGCTGCGGCGATAAAAGATGAATATATGAAAAAGGTAGGTTTTTCCGGAAGATTTTCGGGACAAGTTAAGCATCTGCCTGTGAGACAGTTGCAGAAGGGCAGGGTAAGACAATGACCCTGTCCTTTTTTTAAAGGTCAAAATAGGATATTTTTTTTGACCTGTTGATTTACAAAATAAGAAAAATGTCAAATTTATAAAAATGAAAATGTAATTCCTGAGGAATGATGTTTTTTCATCACAACGTATACTAAAAGTATCAAAGATGAGCAGGTTTATAAAAATATAAACTAAAGGAAAAAGAAAAATAAAAAAAGAACTGACAGGTTCGGAAAAGAGGTTATTATGGCAGATTACAGTACACAGATCGTAGTTATCGCAGGAGGTCCTGCCGGTCTTTGTGCAGCCGTACAGGCGGCTGAAGACGGCGCGGAGGTAATCCTCATTGAAAAAAGCGCAGCGGTTGGCGGAGCTGCAAATATGGGAATGGGGCCTTTGGCAATCGGCTCTAAATACCAGAAAAGACAGATGTATGAAATAACTGTAGAAAAAGCGCTGAATATGATCATGGAATACACACATTACAATATCGACGGACGTCTGGTAAAGAGATATTTCGAACAGTCTGCGGATACCATCGAGTGGCTGGAAGATATGGGTGTGGAATTCGAAGGCGCGTATAAATACTTTACAAAATCTGAGCCCACCTGGCATATCGTAAAAACAGACCAGGGAATCGGCCCCCGCGCGGCGTCCTTTATGAATAAGGCTCTCTATGCAAGAGCACAGGAACTGGGCGTGAAAGTAATGCTGGAAACAGCCGGAAAGAAGATCCTTAAAGATGAGGACGGAAAAGTGTGCGGCGTACTTGCAGTGGACAAAGAGGGAAAAGAGCTGGAGATCGCCTGCAAGGCAGCAATCATCGCCACCGGCGGCGCGGGAGCGAATCCGGAAATGATCAAACAGGAGACAGGCTATATTTTCGGAAAAGATATGTTTAATTTCGCCATTCCGGGAAATGTAGGAGACGGCATCAAGATGGCCTGGGAGGCCGGTGTGGATCATGTTCCGGTACGTATTGAGCAGGCGGCAAATTTTGAGGGCATTGATGATCTTCCTCAGAGCGTTCCAAACATCATGATGCAGCCGAACCTTCTGGTAAACCTTCATGGGAAACGTGTTATGGACGAGGAGCAGATGCAGAATACCACCTTCTTAAGCAATGCGGCGTCCCATCAGAAGAACCGTGTGCTTTTCAGCATTGTGGACAGCTCTATTGTAAAATATTATATGAGAAACGGTGTGGATGAGATTTCTATGGTACGTTTTAATCCGGACGTATCCGATTTTACAGAAGGAGTAAAGATGGCCCAGGAATCCGGAAATTCCGGTTTATTTGTGGCAGATTCCATTGAGGAGCTGGCTGAGAAGACCGGTATAAATGTGGATAATCTGGTTGATACCGTAGAGGAATATAATGATTACTGCGACACAGGAGATGAAGAATTCTTCAAACGTAAAAAATATATGCGTCCTCTCACAAAAGCGCCTTATTACGCAGCAGCGATCCGTCCGGGCGGATATGGTACAGTAGGCGGTATCCGCATCAATGAAAACTGTCAGGCATGTGACAGCGAATTCGAGCCGATTCCAGGGCTGTACGCAGCAGGAGCCGACGCCTGCAATATTTATGACGACAGCTACATGTTCCTGCTTCCCGGAAACTCTATGGGATTCGCGGTAAACACCGGACGTATCGCCGGAATGGAAGCCGCAGAGTATGTGGATGAGGAAGAGTAAGCATCACAATAAAAAGAATTATGACGTTTGCTGTACAATACATAAAAAAGCAGAGGAGAGATAGGGAATGGCTGTCATTACGATAGATGGTGTAAAGCTTAATGTTCCGGAAGGAAAAAACGTTCTGGAATGTGCACTGGATGCGGGGATTTATATCCCCCACCTGTGCCATCATAAGGATTTGACTCCTCTTGGCTCCTGCCGCATGTGCGTGGTGGAAGTGGAAGGCCATGAGGGGATCGAACCGTCCTGTAAGTTAAAAGCCAAGGACGGTATGGTGATTCATACACAGACGGAGGAAGTAAATCGCCTGCGTATGCTGGCGCTGGAGCTTTTGCTGGCAGGGCATCCGGAGGACTGCTCTACTTGTCCGAAATACGGACACTGCGAGCTGCAGATGCTGATTCAGTACATAGGTCCTAAGACAGGACGATTGAAAATGCGTTCCAAGGGATTTCCTGTAAACGACAAAAACCCTTTGATCCTTCACGATATGAACCGTTGTGTCCTTTGCGGACGCTGCGTCCGTGCATGTAAGGATTTAAGAGGGGTAGGCGTTCTGCATTATCAGAAGAGAGAAGATTTAGAGGTCTATACAGGCACGCTGAAAGAAAAGCTTTTAAAAGATGCGGACTGCCGTTTCTGCCAGGCCTGTGCGGAAGTTTGTCCTACAGGGACCATCCGTGATATCCTTGCATCTTCAGAAGTGCGCAAAGAGGATTACGTGGTTCCCTGCCGTGCAGGATGTCCGGCACATACGGATATTCCAAAATATATCCGTTTTATTAAAGAGGGCGATTATGACGCGGCCGCAGCCGTGATCCGGGAAAAGCTCCCTCTTCCGAAGTCTCTGGGATATATCTGTTCCCATGCCTGTGAGCTGGAATGCAAACGTAAGCTGGTAAACGAGCCTATGTCTATCAGAAACCTGAAGCGGTACGCAGCAGAGCATGAGACAGGGAAATATTGGAAGGGAAAAGGAAAGCAGCTTCCGGATACCGGAAAGAAGGTCTGTGTAGTAGGCGGTGGGCCGGCAGGGCTTACGGCTGCGTATTACCTAAGAAAACAGGGGCATGATGTGACGGTGAAGGAAGCGCTTCCCACAGCAGGAGGCATGCTTTCCTACGGAATCCCTGCCTATCGTCTTCCCCGTGAGCTGGTACAGGAAGAGATCAGCGTATTTACCCAGCAGGGAGTAAAAATTGAAACCAATACCCGCGTGGAAAAACCGGCGGAACTTTTAAAAGAATACGACGCAGTGCTGATGGCGATCGGCGGGCATAACGGAGTGCGTCTTCCTATGACGGGAAGCAATCTTCCGGGTGTTCTTCTGAATATTTCTTTCCTTCGTCAGGCGTCCATGGGTGAAGAGACAGGTATGGGAAAGAAGGTTATCGTCCTGGGCGGCGGAAATGTTGCCTTTGACTGCGCTAGAACTGCAAAGAGACTGGGAGCAGAGGAAATCCATGTAGCCTGTCTTGAGGCGAGAGCGGCCATGACAGCTGACGATGAAGAGATCGAACAGGCACAGGAAGAAGGCATCTTTGTCCATCCTGCACGTACCTTTGAGGCGATCACAGGAGAAGATCATGTGACGGGCGTAGATTTCATGAATGTGGAATCCTTTACCTTTGACGAAAACAGACGGGCCATTATTAAAAAAGAAGAAGGCTCAGAGCATCATATTGACGCGGACACAGTCATCTTTGCCACCGGACAGAGACCGGATATCACAGAGGAAGCAGGACTTACCCTCGGAAGGGCGAACAGCATTGCTGTTGCGGATATCACGAAGGATAAGAGCACCTCTGTGGAAGGAATCTTTGCTGCCGGAGACTGTATCTATGGAACAAAATCTGTAGTTATGGCCATCCAGTCCGGGCGTGAAGCGGCAAGCCAGATCGATCTCTATCTGGGAGGAGACGGCGATATTGAAGAAAAGCTGGCTCCGGAACAGAACGCGGATCCGTATATCGGTGTGATCCCGCAGTTTGCATATCAGACAAGACGCGAGCCGAAGGTAGACCCGGCAGAAATGCGTCAGGATAACTTTAAGCTTTTTGACCATGGCCTCTGTGAAGAGGACGCCTGCGCGGAAGCAGGCCGGTGTCTCCAGTGCGACCTTAGACTTCAGATTTCTTCCCCCAGGACATGGGGCGATTTTGAAAAGGAGGCGGAATAAATGAGTGCTCTTGATACGGCAAAGGAATTGGGGCGCGAAGCCGTCCTTGAAAAAATAAAAGAAGCCGGACTTATGGAATATGGCCTGAACAGAGGACCTCTTTTGGAACGCCTTGAAAAAGCACAGTCCGGAAAAGTCCATGCAGGTCTGAACAACGCAGATACGGATAAGGTTCTTCTGGCCGTTTTAAAGGAAACGCCGGAAAAGGTTTTTGCCGGTATGTGCGCGGCTGCTTTTTTGACAGGCACGGACAGCGTTACGCTCTATCTTCCGGAAACAGAGACTGAACTGGCTGAAACGCTGAAGGAAACAGCGGATCAGTATAAGATACAGATCGTAAATGATATCATTAATGTAAGGGAAGCGGAGAATGACCTGCTCATGCATATCGTGACGGCTGCAGAGCTGACAGATCTTTTAAACGGCAGTTTAAAGCCAGGAGTGTATATTTCCATTGACAAGACTACGCTTAAGAAAGTGGATGAAAACACAAAAATTTCCGATCTGGTATCTTTGGACGGAGCCAAAGCGGTGAAGCTGGGGTATCGGTATTATACGCCAAAGGAGGCCGGCGAGCTTACCGCCGTCTGTGCGTCCAATGGAGTGATAGAAGTCCTTTCGGAAACAGACTGTATGGTTCAGAAAACCACAGAACAGCTGAATCAGTACAGAAGGGTAAGCTGCGGCAAATGTGTATTCTGCCGGGAAGGCTTGATCCAGCTGGAATACATGCAGAGGGAAACAACGGCTGCCAGAGGAAAAATGGATTACCTTTCCTTAACCAAGGAGATCGGCGAAGCAATGCTCACCAACACTCTTTGTACAGTGGGACAGGAAGCCTCAAAAGTGGCTTTGGACGCCTGTGAAAAGTATCAGGAAGAATATGAGGCCCATATTAAGAAAAACAAATGTCCTGCAGGCGTATGCTCTTCCTTTGTGCGCATTTACATTGATCCTCAGGCATGTAAGGGCTGCGGCGACTGTATGGATGTATGTCCCTGTGACTGTATTGAAGGAAAGCCGAAATATATCCATATGATCGATGAATTTGAATGTACAAAATGCGGAAAATGTATGGAAGCCTGTGAAAACGATGCCATCCTGCAGACTGCGGGCAAGCTTCCCAAGCTTCCTGACAGGCTGACCAAGGTGGGCAAATTCCGTAAGCGTTAAGGAGTTAGCTGCTGGCCCCACGGTAGCAGGCAGCGGCGGCATAGAAAGGGAGCGGTGTATTATGAAAAGCTTTCAGGAACGGCTTTTAAAAGATTTTGATGTGAGGCAGGAGCTTCAGAAAAACGGACGGGTAAAAAAGGTCTATGTCTATAAAGGAGAGTACGCCTCATGGGATGCGTCCAAAGAGGAGCTGCGCAGATATAAAAGACTCCACAGAAACGCAGCGATCCTGCTGTGCGCTTTCTACGTGTGGGCAGCCTTGCAAAGGATCCCCATGAACGCATCTAAGGTGTCGGGCTTTTTTACGCTCCTTTCTCTGGCTGCGCTGGTGGCCGTGATCATGGGGGTAGTTCCCTTTGTACGGTCTAAGGAAAAAATGTATGTAAGAGACTTAAGGGAGATGAAGGCTGTGATCCTATGGAGTACGATGATCTATTTTATCCTTCAGGCGGGAAATGTCCTTGCCGGGATCGTCCATGGGGTTACACAGGGAGGCAGCCTGGTCTCCGCCCTTGTGATCTTAGCCTATGGGATTTCCGGAGCGTTGGCCCTGGTGATCTTTTTAGCACAGAATAAGCTGAAATATAAAATATTGGAAAAGAATAAGACATGGAAGCAGAAGGGACAGATATAGATGGTTGTTGTAATAAACGATGACAGAGTGAGCAATGTAGAGGAATACCTGCCGCTTGCTAAGGCATTTGCCCGTGACGCGGCAGCACATGATAAAGGGTGCCTTTCCATGGAGGTGCTGACAGACCCTAAGACACCGGGAAGAGTCGTATACCTCTCTCATTTTGAGACAGAAGAAGATTTTAAAGCCCATGCCCAGGGCCCTACCTTTCAAAAGCATGTGGAAAAAATGGGCAAATATTTTATCTCTGCCCAGGATACGGTTCTGGAGGTAAAATAGGAGGAAGTAAATGAGAAAGACAATTCGAACCCCGGATTATCCCATAGCAGATACCCCGGACGGAAAGCTTCACGGCTTTAAGCTGGATGAAGTGTATCATTTTCATGGAATCCGTTATGCCAAGGCACAAAGATTTGAAATGCCAGAGCCGGTGAAGCCCTGGGAAGGGGTAAAGGACGCCAAGGCTTATGGATATATCTGTCCGCTTCTTCCGGAGAAACCCCATGAGGAGGGGGACGAAAGCGGCGCACCGGAAAATTCCTTTGAGATGCCTCACGTGTACTGGCCTATGAGCGAGAACTGCCAGTATCTGAATGTATGGACCAAGCACCTGAATGAGGACGCGAAGAAGCCGGTGCTGGTCTGGCTCCATGGAGGCGGATTCTGCGCTGGTTCCTCCATAGAGCTTCCCTCCTATGACGGCCATAATCTGGCTGACTATGGAGATGTGGTGGTGGTAAATCTGAACCACAGGCTGAATGTGATCGGCTTTTTAGACCTTTCTTCTTTCGGGGAGGAATATAAGTATACCGGCTGTCTGGGAATGGCGGATATCATAGAAGCTCTCAGATGGGTGAAAAGAAATATAAGAGCTTTTGGCGGAGACCCGGATAATGTGACGATCGCAGGCCAGTCCGGCGGCGGGGGAAAGGTAGAAACTCTTCTCCAGATGTTAAAGGCGGACGGGCTGTATGCCAAGGCTGTGATCGAAAGCGGCTCCATGGGAGAGACGGAAGTAATCTGGGAGACAGAGGACAGCGGACGGGCACAGGAGCTGGGACGTCAAAAGCTTGAAGAGGCAAAGAAAGGCTGGCAGGAATTAGGAAGACGTACAGTCCGGGAATTAGGGCTTACGAAAGAAACCCTTGGACACATACGCACAGTTCCTTATGAAAAGCTGGCCAAGGCCGCCCAGCGCGCGGCGGTGTCCCTGGGACGGGATACAGGAATGATGATGCTTTCTCCATCTCCGGTACCGGGATATTATCTGGGAAGCTATGCCTTTCATGGATTCCGCGAAGAGACAGAAAATATCCCTCTTTTAATAGGAACGACCTTAGGGGAATTTACCTTTATGCATTATCTGGGAAACAAGGATGCCTATACAGAGCAGCAGAAAAAAGAAATCCTTCAAAAAGAGCTGGGAGAAAACACAGAAGAAATCCTAAAGGAATTCACCCGGATCTATCCGGACAAGGATATCCTGTATGCCATGAGTGTGGATACGAAATTCAGGCGTCCGGCAGCTGCCATGGCCAGAGCCAGAAGCCTAGCATCCAAGGCTCCTGTATATGTTTACCAGATGAATCTGATCGTACCTTATATGGGAGGGCTGGCTTTGTGGCACTGCGGGGAGATCCCCTTTGTGTTCCGCAATGTGGAAGAGGAAAGGATGTTGTGTACCAGCGATCGTGTGGAAAAGCTGCAGGATGAGACCAGCAAGGCCTGGCTTAATTTTATGAAGACAGGCAGTCCTTCCTGCGAAGATCTTCCCTGGGAGCCGTATACAAAGGAAGACAGAAACATTATGTTTTTAGATGAGACCTGCCGTATGGTGAAAGAATCTGACCAGAGGCTTCTTTCTCTTCTTTCTCAGATAAGGCCCCCTTTTCTGGCATAAGAAAAAACAGAAGTGAATACAGGGGGTGCGGGCCAGCATGATTCAACATACAGGGAAGATCATTCTGCAGTAAGCAGGACAGAAGAAAAAATATTCAATATAATATAACGCAGCAGACGCGAGGAGGAAAGTTGGAAGTAAACTTCCAAATCTACTATTATTGACGCAGCCAGTGCGTCAGAAAGAGGAAAAAATGACAAACAAAGAATTGATCCAGGCATTTTATAAGGAGTTTTTTAATGACCATGTTGTAGAATCCGCTGATAAGTATGTGGCGGAAAATTATAAGCAGCACAACCCTGGCGTAGGACAGGGAAGAGAGGCGTTAAAGTCCGCTTTTGCTGACAAATTTGTGACAGATCCTACGTTTAAGCTGGATATACAGATACTGATCGCAGAGGAAGATATGGTGGCAGTGTATCTGAAAAATGTGGATCCAGAAGGAAATACCCGCTGCCGGGTAGTGGATATTTACCGCATCGAAAATGGAAAGCTGGCAGAGCACTGGGATGTACTGCAGCCTGCAGAGACAAGAGTTTAAAACAGAGGAAGCTGTCGCTTGGGCAGCTTCTTTGTGTATGTCCATAAAAGGATATGGAGGAAACCTGCCTGCAGCCGCGCGGCAAGTGTGCGGCTGCGGTGTGACATACAATGAAAATCTCGTTAGGAGTGTGCCATATGATAAAAAGCTTGCAGAATGTTTTAGAAAATAAAGGCGGAAATTATATCTTCCCTTTTCTGTGGATGAAGGGGGAATCCCAGGAGGTGATCGGGGAGGAGCTGGATAGGATCTATGACTGCGGCATCCGCGCGGTCTGCATTGAGTCCAGGCCTCATCCGGATTTTTTGGGAGAGGGCTGGTGGAAGGATATGGACTTTATCGTAGCCAAAGCCAAGGAGAAAAATATGAAGCTATGGCTTTTAGACGATGCCCATTTCCCCACAGGCTATGCCAATCATCTGATTCCGGAAAAATATCCGGAACGCAGGAAGGTGTATATCAATTACAATGTACAGGACGTATGGGGAGCCAGGACGGAAATGACTATGCCCATTGAATGTATGATGAAGCCGCGGACCACCTGGCTGGATCTTGACAAACCGGCGGATCTGGAAGAACGGAGTAAAAATAAGCCCGTAAGCATTGCTGCTTTTCCTTTGGCGGAGGATCGGAAGATCGATCTTTCACAGGGAATCGACCTGATGCCTTTCTATGAAAACGGACAGGTAAAGACAAAGCTGCCTGAGGGAAACTGGCGTATTTTTACGGTATACCAGACACGTACGGACGGAGGAAATCCGGATTATATAAATATTATCGACAGGGATTCTGTGGCTGTGCTTTTGGAGGCAGTGTATGAGTCACATTATCAGCACTATAAAGAAGAATTCGGAACAGTATTTGCCGGATTCTTTTCGGACGAGCCGGGAATGGGCAATGTACAGGACTTTCTCATGAACGATACCATCGGGAAAAAGCAGATGCCCCTTCCCTGGAATGGGGATGTGCCAAGGATGCTGAAGGAACGTCTGGGAGAGAAGGCGCTTTTAAAGCTTGCCGCCTTATGGACAGATACCTTAGATCCGCTGGACGCCGCACAGGTCAGACTGGCATATATGGATGTGGTGACGTCTTTGTATGCTGAGAACTTCTGCGGACAGATCGGGCAGTGGTGTGAAGAAAGAGGCGTGGAATATGTAGGCCATGTGATAGAGGATAATGGGGAGCATGCCCGTTTAGGCTGCGGAGCAGGCCACTTTTTCCGGGCTATGTCCGGGCAGCATATGTCCGGGATCGACAGCATAGGCGCACAGATCATGCCGGGAGGCGCAGATGTGAGCCATATGGGATTCTCAGAAATATCCGGAAAATTTTTTCATTATGTTCTGGGAAAAATGGGCGCTTCCGCCGGACATCTGGATCCCAAGAAAAAAGGCAGGACCTTATGCGAAGCCTGCGGCGCGTACGGATGGAAGTTCGGCGTGCGGGACATGAAGTGGCTTTTGGATCATCTGATGGTCCAGGGAGTGAATTATTTTGTGCCTCATGCTTTTTCCATGGCAGAATATCCGGATCCGGACTGCCCGCCTCATTTTTATGCCAGGGGAAATAATCCTCAGTACCGGCATTTCGCGGAATTGATGAAATATACCAACCGGATGTGCGAACTGCTTAACGGCGGAAAGCACGGAGCAAGAGCGGCTGTTCTTTATCAGGCTGAGGCGGAATGGATGGGAGACTATATGGATATGGCAGACGCGGCGAAGGTTTTGTCCAATAACCAGGTGGATTTTGATTTTATTCCCATTGACGCCTTGGAAAATATGGAAGAATTTAATGGAAATATGAGCCTGGACGGAAAAACACTGAGCCTTAACGGACAGTCCTTTATGGTTCTTTTTGTGCCGTATTCCCAGTATATTCCTAAGGCTCTGGACGATTTCATCAAAGAGAATCCGGATTTTGACGTTTGCTTTATAGAAGGATATCCAAAGGCTGTGATCAGTCCGTATGAGAAAGAGGGAACCGGAGCCTTTATAAAAAAAGGCAAAGTGATTTCTATAACAGATCTGGCCTCCTATGGAAAAGAAAAAGCAGCCTCTATTACTTTGGAAAAAGACTTTCCTTCCATGCTGGTATATGATTATGAAAAGAACGGAAAGATTTATATGCTGTTTAATTCTGATATGTACCAGGCGTATGAGGGAGATGTCTTCGTGGAGGGAGAGAAGGATTTTATCCTTTATGACGGGCTGAAAAACTGCTGTGTCAAGGTTCCCTGCTGTAAAGAAGGGGGGAAGACAAGGATTCGTCTGAAGCTCCCGATTTATCATTCCTGCCTTCTTATGGAAAAAACTAAGGATATGGAATACGCGGGCCTGGAGGGACGGATCGAGCCGGAAGAAACCGAGGATTTCAAGGAAGAGATATTAGATCTGAGCAGGAACTGGACGGTATCTTCCTGCCGAAGCATAGCTTATCCCTCCTTCGGATCAGTGACGGAGCTTGACGAGCTGGAGCCGTATTCAGAGAAGCATCCGGAATTTTCCGGATATATCCGCTATGAAAAGGAATTTGAACTTCCCGCAGAGCTTGAGAAGGCGAAGCTAACGGTGAAATATGTCTATGAATGTATGGAGCTTTGGCTGGACGGGGTAAATTACGGAAAATGCATTTGCCCGCCCTATGAGATAGAATTGGGCAGGCTTACGAAAGGAAAGCATACCCTTCGCATCGAGGCTGCCACC
>DWYZ01000139.1 GCA_019118425.1 Candidatus Blautia faecavium
CAATCCTGGAGAGAATAGATCTCCAGCGTCTGTAAATCAACCAGGCAAAGCGGAATCGCTTCTTTCCGCTCATTTTTCCATTTAAAAAATACCAGGGATTCCATTATCTTATCTAGACATTCCTGGCAGAGATGTTTCCGTAATTCTTTGATTTCCACCCCATAATCCTCTGGCAGGGTAACTTCTATTGATGCCATAGCTCCATCGAAATTGCTGTCAGAAGAATAACGGATTTCTCCTGTATTTCCAAAAGTGGACGTCGTATAATTCTCTTCTCCTCGATTATGCCTATCATCACCACTATTTTTCAAACGAAACTCCAAAACATACCAGTCATTTAGTGAAATCAATCCTATCGTATCCAGATTCCTATAATATCCCATTAAACTCCGGACGTTGTTTCCACACAGATAACATTCTTCTTCATTCCCCAGTTTAGTAGAAATTTTCTCAAAGACAACTTCTTCCTGGCCACCAATCCGAAGCCATTTTTCATATAATTCATTCCTAAAAAACGCCCCCAGAAACAACAGTATAAAACTTACAATCATCAGCCAAAATACATTTGACCGGATATGATAATATTTTTCATTCCTCTTTTTTCTCATTGTTCTTCCCTTTGCAAAATATAGTGTACTTAAAATAAGTTCATTTATCACATCATACCACTATTTGTACTTAAAATGTACTTACTTTAGCGAACTTATTTTGTACTTTTCAATAACAGGGAGGTATTATGGAAAAAGATAAGCATTTAGGCTTACGCATTGATTCAGAAACGCATAAGAAGCTGAAAAGCCTTGCAGAGTTTGAAGGGCGTTCCATTAACGGTGAGGTACTCTACCTGATCCGTCAGGCCATTGCACACCATGAAGAAAAACACGGTGAATTGAAATAACTATGCTGACAATCCCGTATCTTCTACGTCAGAATGGCATATAATAAAAAGAACTGGATTTGCAGGATTGACTTTTCAGGCCAATTTTGCTATATTTAGTTCAGTGATCGTTCTGTGGAAACTTGCGAAGCCCACAGGCGGGGGAGAGCTTTCGAGTCTCTCCCTCTTTTACATTTCAGGAGATTTTATCATGGCAGTTTCAAAACAGTTTTTAACTTTTACCCAACAAATTGATTATCTGAGAAACGAAAAAGGAATCACCATCGCTAATAAGCAATCCGCAGAGGATGTTCTGCAGCGTATTGGTTACTTTGCCCTGATGGGTGGATATAAAGAATTGTTCCGAATCCCTTTCTCAAAAAAATATAAACCGGGGACTTCTTTTGATGAAATTGTCGCCCTCTATCAATTTGATGCCGAACTAAGAGAGTTATTTTTGAAATACTTGCTCCAAATAGAACGTCATATCGGAAATCTGATTGCGTATCATTTTGTAGAAGTACATGGGATTTCTCAAACAGAGTATATGAACCCCTGTAATTACAATAATACTTCACGCAATAAGAAAATCATTGCCGGATTAATCCGCAAACTGCATGGAGCAATCACCACCACGGATTATACCCATGTTAATTACTACCGGACAAAATATGGGAATATTCCTCTCTGGATTACAACAAGCGTTCTAACTTTTGGCAGCCTTTCCAAAATGTACAATGTTCTGGAACAATCACTCCGTTCTAAAATCTGTCGTCATTTTTCCAATATAAACCAGCGACAGCTTGAACGCTTTTTATCTGTCCTGACAAAATACCGCAATGTATGCGCCCACGGTGATCGTCTTTTTTCATATCGTACAGTAGACCAGATTTTAGATACACCGCTGCACGCAAAACTAAATATACCCCAACAAGGAAATCAATATATTTGCGGAAAACAAGATCTTTTCGCTGTTGTAATTGCTTTCCGCTACCTCCTGCCCAAAGAAGATTTTCTGAAATTTAAAAGAAAACTAACCATCGAAATATTCAGGGTGAACAAAAAGCTGATACATATTACAGAGAATGAACTGTTGGAACACATGGGCTTTCCAAAAAATTGGATGAATATCACCCGCTATACATTGACACCATAAAAGAAAGAGGAAGATGCCTGCCATATATAAGCAAAACATCTTCCTCTTCTTTATTTTCTTCTCCGCTCCATTTCTTCTGCCGCAATCTGCGGCACAGACTTCCCGCTCCTTCTGGCAATCTCAGCCTGCTTCAGATGAAGCCGATCCAGCACAGAAATCCTTCCTCCAATCTTCCGGGGCTTGCTTGGCAGATTGTTCATGCGCCCGTCAATCATGTTATAATTCTGTTCTTCTGTCATTTCAGCGCTCCGCAGATATTCTCCATTTTCGTAAGATTTCTGCCAGTTCTCCATTTCCGGCTTTTCCATCCTTTTCTTATCCGTCTCCGGAGTCTGCACCTGTGGATTCATGTATTCCCGGATCTGCTGTTTTACCGTCTCATCAAATCCATGAAACACATTATCTGCCACGATCTTTCCATCCGCATCCAAAACCACATTCTCTCCCTGCGCCCCATAAGTGGTGTGTTCCATCAGGAAAAACTCCCGCCCGTCTATAATGATACTGTCATAGGCAAGCCAGCTTCCCGCCTTCCCTTCTATATGGAAATCTGCAGTATCATAGGAAATCAGCGCACTGGAAGAGCCAATCCGCAAGAATCCGGCAATCACCACAAATCCTTCTTTCTCAACATAATAGGATGTAACCTCACCCTGGCAGTTGAGGACAAGCACATCGCTGACGCTTAGCGAATGACAGGAAGAAAATCGGGGCGGCTGCTCTTCCAGTCTCCTGCGGATCTTCTCAGGTGTATCCCCCGGTTTCATGCGTCCCAGATACGTTTGCTCATAATTCTCAAAGCGCACCTGAATATGTTCCTCCTGCAGCGTCTTATAAGAGCGGAAACGGATCATTCTGTTTTCCGGAATATTCTTCAGTTGGTATAAGGCAAACTGATTGATCTCCATTATGGTTCCTCCCCAGTGTCCTGCTGGTAATCCTCCAGATCTATTGCCGCAAATTCCTGGTTCGTAAGCTGCTCTATTTTTTCCAGAGTATGATTAACCAGCGTCAGCATTTCCCCGTCCTCTTTAATAAAAGGCAATATCCTGCGGATCTCCTGCATTGTCGCAAGACGGTTCTCCTTTTTAAACATTGCCATTACAAACATCTCATCTTCCTCAAATCTTACTCTCATAATTCCGGCTCTCCTTTCTTCCGCCCCTGGGTTTTCTTTTCTGTTTTCTGCAGTGTTTTTTGATTTTGAGATTTTATCCTTTCCTGGCGTTCCTTAAGTGCCTGCAGGACCGACTGTTTTGTACCGGTTTTCTGCTTTACCGGCTGCCTGTTTTTCTCTCCGGTATCTATCTTACGGCCCACTGACTGATGTTTCTCTGCCTCCTCCTGTCTATCCATTAAAAGCATAGTTTCCAGGTCGCTGACGGCTTTCTGCACAAGGGGACTTTCCTTATAATGAGGAATCAGGTCTATCATATCCTTTGAAATCACTCCGCCTCGCATCAGTTCATATTCCCCATCATACATACTTCCATCCTCCAGGCGAAAGCCAATCCCTTTTATTCCATGAATCCGTTCAGAGGGAATTGCCCTGTATTTCTCATAAGCGTCCGCAAGCGTCAGATTATCATGGTATTCTCCAAGAACCGGGAACTCCATGCACTCTGCAGCATAAAATGTAATCTTTGCTTCCTCTATGGGCGGAACATCTTCAATACCTGCCGGCATCTGCTGAAATTTCCTCAATAATTGTTCTGCACGTAAAATATTTTCCTGATCGTTGTTTTCTTCTATATAATTCTGAAGCCATCCCTGAATCACATTCGTTTTCCCGTCACAGATCAATTCTTCAATCTCTTTTATATGTGTCTCCCGGTTTTCCACCTGATCCTGATATTCATAAAAATCATTGTCGTACTGGAATTGATCCAGTTCCTCCGCCAGTATCCGTGGATTTTGGAAAGACGGCTTTGCCATCTGTATTGTTTCGTGGGTAACTTCTGCTTCTTGTACTTTATCCAGGAAATTTTCACAGTCGATCACCTCACGTCTTTTCTGTGCAAGCCCATAATCATCCAGGATCTGCGTAACCGCCTCTTCCATGGAAACATCCATATTATCAAAGATCCCTCCGTCAATCTCTTTAAAACCGGCGTCATAAATTGTATAATCATACCCTTCTGTCCCTGTCTGGATAAAGAAATAGCGCTGCACATCACCCAGACAATAAGCAACTTCGGTATCCCTGTTATCCAGATAAAGCTCTACTTTTCTCTGCGCCTGTGCCACTTCCTGATTTATCCACTTTCCGCTGAGAGAACTTTTTTCTATATCTTCCAGTTGGTCGATCCCGTTTCTGCATTTTAGCAATGTCATCCTTGACGGAACCGGTTCAGCACTTTCCATGCCTAAATGTTTCTCCAGATGATTTGGAAGCTGATGATAAGCACTAATGGCTTCGTCCAGGGTATGGAAAAACTGATACTCCGGCTCTGTGGTTATCCCATAAGCGTCATTTACCACATAGAATTGTTTAATAAATGGCTCTGGTACTTTCTCATACAAATACTCCGTAATCGCTTCCATAGCGCCGGTATCAAATCCATGTTCCAAGTCCTCTGCTACCAGCTTTCCGTCTGCATTTATGATAATTCCTGCCACGGTATCACCATATTCGTCATGCTCCATCCGGAAGAAAGTTTCTCCGGCGATTTCCCTCTCTTCTGCCGTGTGCCATGTGCCAAAATGCCCCTCCACCAGAAGTCCTTTTGTCTGCGGGTTAATCTGTTCCACAGGTTTTTCTTTCTCCCGTTCCTGATCCCCCATTTCTTTCCGGGCAAGGTCAATAAATCCGTCCAGCACTGCGGGATGGCTCGTTACAATATAATCCGCATTGAGATCCATGCCACGGCTGAAATTCTCCGGAATGATAAATCCATCCGCCCATTCTTTTGTTCCTTTTGAAAACCGCCCGTCGGATCTGAGATGCTGGACAGTACAGGCAAGAACGAACGATACTCTCTCTGCTCCGTATGCCTCCACCACATCAGCCGCAGCGTTCTGTTCCAGATGGTATCCGTCAAAATGACTACCAATCGACGCTTCAATCGCCTGCTTACATTCCAGGTTCAGCTTCCGGGAATCCAGATACGCATCTGCATTTTCATGCTCCGAAGCATAGGAAAGATCCGACAGGTAAAGGGGCGGATATGTCTTTTGCTCTGCCTGGATTTCCTGAATCTTTTGTCTTTGTTGTACAAACTCCGGCAGCTCCTGATACCCAAAGCTGTCCACATAGTGGGCGGTCAGCTCCCCATCCTTTTTCAGAATCACCACATCGCTCACCGACAGGGAATGCCCCGTATAATCTGCCGGATGATCCATATTAAATTTTGTATATAGGGTTTCCAGTGTATCTCCTTCCTGCAGCTCATCTCCGTAAACAAACTGATAATCAGCGCCATCCACCGCCATTCCTTCTGCCTGCAGGTACGCCATTCCCATAAAACGGTAGGCAGCTCCGTCACCGTCCTCACGAAGCTGGTAAATCCCATATCTGTCCTGCGGTTCTTCAAACAGGGCGTTCTCCTGATGCCGCTGCGCTTCCCGCCGGATTGCCTGCATCCTGTTCATCATCTGGTCTATAAATTCTCCGGAAACCCTGCGGATTGTGTCCATAGAAGAGCGAAGTTCTTTCATATCCTTGTCACTGCTCCACCCGGCAATATAGGGGAAGGAATAGTCTGACGTATCCAGTCCAAAATACTGGCAGACCGTATATGCCACGCTCTCTGCCTCTACCTCTCTGGTCATCTGGTCTTTTTTCTCGTCCATTTTCTCCATAATGTCACGGTCATGGAGTTTTGCATGGGTGACTTCATGGATACCGGTTTTCATGGTCTGGCTCTCGCTCATGCTCTCCTGGATTACAATTTCCTTATCCACACTGCTGTAATATCCCTTTGCCCCGCTTTCAATTTCATCAAAGCGGATCGGCACCGGAGAAATATCCCGGATTGCCTGCATAAATATTTCATAATTCTCCACACTGCCCAGCAGCTCTGGTGTCTCCAGTTCCGGCAAAGGTTCACCCTCTGTCTGGGAAACATCAAATACTGTGGTAACACGGAAACGTGGAATGGTGTACTCCACTTCTTCCATTTCCGGGGTTCCGTCCGGCTTCAACACCGGCTCCATGGTCGCCGGATCGACTTTTTCTATTTCCTCACGTGTCCGGATCGGTGCCGGGGCAATGATCTGTATTCCCTTTTCTCCCCGCCTTACCTGTCGGTGGAATTTTTTCTGCCAGGTCTGATACCCTGCCACCAGGCTTGCCTCCGGCTTTTGCAAGTGGATCAACAGAGTATTATTAAAACTGTAGCTATGGAATTGTGACATAGTCCTTAGATAATTCGCATACATCTCTGATGTGAATATATCCTTTACGCCCTGCTCCAACCGTTCCGTAATTTCTTTCATTCTCTGATTTCTGTCTTTTTCTGCCATAATAATCTCCTTAAAATCCTGCCGGTTTCCCGGCAGGATCATGTTCTTATTAACAATCCGCTCTTTTATAACTGCGGTTCCAGTTTCCTATGGATTTTCTCTTGCTTCTTTTGTCCGGCTGCAATCCGCTCCTGGGCTTCTTTCAGCTTTCCAAGAACCGATGGCCTGCGGGAGCTGTCCGCAACAATCGTTTCGTCCGCCACCCTTCCGGCGTAATTCATAGGGCTTCTCGGCTGATCCGCTGCCTCCGTCACTTCTTCTGCACTAAGTGCTTCAGCAGGGCCCTTCTCATCCATATTCAAAAGAGCGTTCAGTTCTGCCAGCCGCTCAGACTTTTCCGCCAGTTCCTGTTCCTTTTCAAATGGTTTAGCCACTTCCTCTTTCGCTGTCTCCAGTTGCTGCTGCAGGGTTTCCAATTTCTGCTGTGTCTCTGCCACTTTCCTTTCAATCCCAGATAAAGCATTGCTGATCCTCTGCAAATTTCCCAGGGTGTCCTTCCCGACTTCAATCTTATAGCTGCACTGGCGTTTCAGCGTCAGCATATATTTCTGGTTGAAGCTGTCAAACTCCGCACTCATCTGGAAACCGTAAAATTCCCCGACCTGTCCGGAAGTTTTCACGGCTTTTAATCCTGCACAGGCAGCGATCAGCGCCGTTCCTGCCTCTTTCCTGTCGGTATAAGCCTTACCTCCGATGGTCATAGAAAATTCTTCTTTTCCATTTTCCAACAATGGCTTTACCGCCTGGGCATCCGCCTTCAGCCCTTCCAGCCGTTCTTTCGCCGCTGTGATCTGCATGGGATAATTCTTTGCAATATCCGTCTCCAGGCGGTACTTCTGGCTGGTATGGTTCGCTTTCATCAGCTTCAGCTTACTCACCTGAATATCCAGATCCATCTTTTCCTTGATATAGGGATTTCCTGTGGCAAGGGCCTTGATCTCCGCATAAGACAGTGCTGCATCATCCACGTCCTCACAGGCTCGGACTGGACTTTTTGAAGTCATGATCTGGCTGATGAATTTCTGCTTATTCTCCAAAATCTGCCACATGTATGCATCAAAGGTATTTTCCGTCACATACCGGAAGATCTTCACCTTTTGGTTTTGGTTTCCCTGCCGGAGAATACGTCCCTCCTGCTGTTCCAGATCCGCCGGCTTCCAGGGACAGTCCAGATGATGGAGAGCGATCAGCCTGTCCTGAATATTCGTTCCCGCCCCAAGTTTTGGCGTGGAGCCGATCAGGATACGCACCTTCCCGGAGCGTACATTTGCAAACAGTTCTGCCTTTTTTGTCTCTGTCCCGGCTTCATGGATAAAAGCAATTTCCTCCCTGGGAATCCCTTTTGCCACCAGCTTTTCCCGCACATCATCATATACATTGAAAGAGCCGTCATTTTTCGGTGTGGAAAGGTCACAGAAGATGAGCTGTGTAGACCTGTTCTGGACTGTCTCCTGCCAGATGTCAAAGGCATTTTCCACACAACGGTTTACCTTGCTGTCCGGGTAGTCCGGGAGCATATCGTTGATGAGCCGCTGATCCAGTGCGCACTTACGCCCGTCGTTGGTAATTTTCAGCATATTGTCCTCGCGTGGTTCCACAGCGCCGGAGCGTACCATTTCTGCCCGATCAGCAAAGGTACTAACCAGATCTTCCTGCTCCGGACTGGGTTTCAATACCTCATTGATGTACTCTGCCTCCGGCACAGGGAGATTCAGCATATCCGCCGTCTGAATATCAGCGGATTCTTTAAACAGGGCGATCAGTTCCGGAAGATTAAAAAAACGGGCGAACCGTGTTTTTGCACGGTAGCCCGTCCCTTCCGGCGATAACTCAATCGCCGTCACTGTCTCTCCAAAAGCGGCGGCCCAGGAATCAAAATGCCCCAGGCCCATCTCCTGAAGGGTATCGTACTGCAGGTAACGCATGATTGTGTAAAGCTCATAAGGTAGGAAACGCCACGCCATACTTCCTTTCGTCCGTGGTCTTGGCGTAACCCCCTCCAGAACCGTGCTTACACCTCTCGATGTACACGGCTCGCCATCTTTCATAGTTTAAGTGATTTTGTC
>DWYZ01000140.1 GCA_019118425.1 Candidatus Blautia faecavium
GATACTCCTATGGGGATCACCGTAGACCAGACCCAGGAGCTGATCGATCTGGTAAAATCCATTCAGCCGGATTGTCTCTTAAGCGGACGTACCGGAAACCATATGGGCGATTACATGACTACGGGCGACAACTTTATCCCGAGACTTCCTTATGACGGATACGACGGATACTGGGAGATCCCGGCGACGGTAAACGATACATGGGGATACAACAAATATGATACCAACTGGAAATCTGCGGATCATATCATTTCCCTTCTCCTTAAGATCGTAAGCCGCGGCGGAAACTATCTTCTGAACGTAGGACCTACTGCAGACGGCGTAGTTCCGGAAGCTTGCGTGGAAATCTTAAATAAAGTCGGAAAATATGTGACAGAAAACAGCGAGGCAATTTACGGAACAAAGATCGTGCCGATCTATCCTTATGAGATTCCGGGAATCGAATTTACCAGAAGAGAGCATAAGCTGTATGTACATGTGCTTTCACCCAGGATCAGAATCGAGCTTTTAAATGTAGGAAATCAGTTAAAGGGCGCGTATATCGTAAGCAGCAAGCAGCAGCTTGAATACCGTGTATTGAGATCCTGCGAAGGAGACGGCATGATCGAGGTAGATATTCCGAAGGAACTCCACGAAGCGAAAAATTACTGCGTATGCCTGGAGCTTGTAGAAGAAGATCCGATCTTCGAGTCGATTAAATAATGAAATTTATAGTAAAAGACAAATTCATTTGTCTTTTACTATAACCCTTCGGGAGGATGCGCACGATTTTTGTCAGGAAATATCTACGTATTACGCAGCAAAAATCGGCGCAGCAAATGTCTTAATAAAAGGATTACGATGTTTGTTCAGATGTAAAATGTGTTAAAGTAAAGGATGGAAGGATATGGACAACAAAAAATATATTGCGCAGATTGAAGAAGTCATTAAACAAGGTCCTTATACAGACACTTGGGATTCTCTGTGTGAGCATCCTACACCGAAATGGTATGAAAAAGGGAAATTTGGTATTTTCATTCACTGGGGCGTTTACAGCGTACCCGCATTTGGAAATGAATGGTATCCCCGGAATATGTATATAAAGGGTTCCAGCGAGAATTTGCATCATGTAAGTACATACGGGACTCTTGATAAGTTTGGCTATAAGGATTTCATCCCTATGTTTAAGGGAGAAAAATTTGATCCAAAGGAATGGGCGGATTTATTCGAAGAGGCGGGAGCGAAGTTTGTCGTTCCTGTCGCGGAGCACCACGATGGATTTCAGATGTATGCCAGTGATTTAAGCCATTGGAATGCAGCGGAGATGGGACCTAAGAGAAACATAGTGGGTGAGCTTAAAGAAAAGGTAGAGGAAAAAGGCATGGTATTCGGCGCTTCCTCCCACCGTGCGGAGCATTATTGGTTTTTTAACGGAGCACGCCAGATACCAGAGGCTGATGTAAACGATCCGAAATATGCGGACTTTTACGGGCAGGCAGCGGGTATTACAAGAAATCACAGCAGCATTTATGATAATCCGCCTACGGAAGAGCATATGGAAGACTGGCTCGTAAGGACATGTGAGCTGGTGGACAAATATCAGCCGAAGCTTATTTTCTTTGACTGGTGGATACAGCAGTATGCATGGAAACCTTATCTGAGAAAATTTGCAGCCTACTATTACAACAGAGCTGCCCAGTGGGGCGCGGAGGTGGCTATTGATGCCAAGTTTGATGCATATGTCCATGGAAGCGCGGTAAAGGATCTGGAAAGAGGACAGCTGGATCATATTACTCCGGATCTTTGGCAGAATGATACCTCCGTGGCTAAAAATTCCTGGGGCTATACAGTAGGGAATGACTATAAAAAACCATCGGATATCGTTTTAGACCTGGTGGATGTAGTAAGCAAAAACGGAGCGCTTCTCTTAAATGTGGGACCTAAAGCTGACGGAACTATTCCGGAGGAGGACGCGAACATTTTAAGAGAAGTAGGAAAATGGCTGAAGGTAAACGGGGAGGCGATTTACGATACCCGGTACTGGAAGGTATTCGGAGAGGGACCGACTGTTATTCCGGAAGGCCATTTTACAGACACTTATGAAAAGAAATTTACCCCGGAGGATATCCGCTTTACCAGCAAAGGCAATCATATATATGCGATTGTTCTCAAGTGGCCGGAGGATGGGGAAATCCATATTAAATCTCTTGGAAATGACTACCGTTATCTGAAATCTACTATTCGGGATGTGGAGCTTTTGGGAACCCAGCTTCATCCCAGTTTTCATCAGAACGCGGCGCTGGACATTTCCTGCGGAAGGGAGTTTAAGGCCGGGGATATGCCGGCAGTGCTGAAAATAACTATTGATTAAACTTGCAGGAGGCAGAAAGGACAATGAGCGAAAAAAGATATTCGGGAACATGGGAATCCGTACATCAGCATACTGTTCCCAAGTGGTACGATGACTGTAAATTTGGAATCTTTATCCATTGGGGTATTTACTCTGTCCCAGCGTTTGCCCCTCATACCTGGGAGCTTGGAGAAGTAGATTCCAGCGAATGGTTTTTAGATAATCCTTATGCGGAGTGGTACTATAATTCTCTGAATGTAGGAAAAGGACCAACGTATGAACATCATGTAAAAACTTATGGGGAAAACTTTAAGTATGAGGATTTTATCCCTATGTGGAAGGCAGAAAATTGGGATCCGAAGGAATGGGCTAAGATATTTAAAGAGGCCGGCGCTCAGTATGTAGTGCTGACTACGAAGCATCATGATGGATTCTGCCTGTTCCCAAGCAAATATACCCATTTTAATTCAGTGGAAATGGGCCCCAAGAGAAATATCACCGGAGAACTGACACAGGCGGTACGGGATGAAGGAATCCGTATGGGATTATATTATTCTGGACTGATCGACTGGCAGTTCGCCAATGATCCTATTTATAATGACGATGATCTTTTCGGCACAGCAAGTCCTACTTATGCATACGCAGATTATTCCTATAATCAGATGATGGAATTGGTAGATACCTATGAACCCAGCGTGTTCTGGAATGATATAGGATGGCCGAAGCAGAGCGAGGAAGCGATGCCTTATTTCTTCGCGCATTACTATAATAAGGTGAAAGATGGGGTTGTAAACGACCGGTTTAACGGCAGATACTATGATTTCCTTACTAAGGAATATAAATCCGGAAAGGCAGACCGTACCATTAAATGGGAGATGTGCCGCGGCATGGGATTATCCTTCGGGTATAATGCTTATGAAAGCGACGACATGCTGATTTCTGTACCGGATCTGATCGCCCTTCTTGTGGGAACCGTTGCCAATAACGGAAACCTGCTTTTGAACATTGGACCAAAGGCGGATGGAACGATTCCGGAGGAACAGGTCCGCAGACTGAAGATTTTAGGCGGCTGGCTTGATGTAAATAAAGATGGTATTTACGGCACGCGCTGCAGCGACAGGGAATCTGAGAAACTGGAAAACGGACTGGAGCTTCATTATACACAGAAGGATGGAAATCTGAATGTATTTGTGTTGGGCCTGAAGGAAGGAGAGAATTCTTTCGTGATAAAAGGCCTGCGCAGTGATCTGCGTCCCTTCGATAAGACAGTAGAAATAGAAACCGCAGAGTGCCAGGAGGGATTAAAGGTAACAGTTAAAAATTATACAAAGGAAAAATATGCTTTAGGATTTACAACAGCAAGATAAGACATCGAAGCAGAGTTTCCTGTGAAATAGAGGGGCTGTTTTCATTAGCTGACAGTTTTGGGCTGATGGGCGGCTCCTTTTGCTTTACAGAAGTGTGGTAAAGATGTGCAAAATGTGATAAAATGTAAAAAGCTGACGAGACATCGAGGTGGAACAGGCAGAAATTTCGATGGGAGGATGAAAAAGAATCTATGGCAGTAACCATAAAAGATGTGGCAAAGGAGACAAATCTCGCTATCTCTACGATTTCGAAATTTATAAATGGAGGAAATGTCAGGGAAGCCAACAGAAAAAAAATAGAAGAAGCCATTGACAGGCTGGGATTTGTGCCGAATGACGCGGCACGGGGCCTGCGGACTTTTCGTACTTATACAGTGGGGATGATCATGGGCGGCGCATCGAACCAGCATACGGCGGCTTTGATCAGTGAAACGCAGAAATTGTTAAGAAACAGAGGATATTCCTTGACTTTTATTCCTTTAGGAATGGCGGAAGAAGATATAAAGACATATCGGCTGAAAGAATATGTGGATTATTTGATAGACCGCGGAGTAGATGGATTGCTCATTACGCCAATGAAAAGGAATATAGATTTTTTAAAAAACGCCAGGGAGCAGAAAATACCGGTAGTGATGATGGAGGAACGAGGAATAGAAGGGGAAGCGGACGGGGTTATGGTAGATTGTACCGGAGGATCCTATGAGGTGGTAGAGCATTTGATTAAAAATGGTCATCGGAAGATTGGGATCGTTACAGGCCCTAGGGGCAAGCTTACCGCTGATGAGAGGCGTACGGGCTATATACGGGCTATGGAAGACTATGGCCTGCCCATATATAAAGAATATATGATCGAGGGGGATTATACTGCCTTAAGCGGATATCGGAGCATTGAACAGCTTTGGAGCCTGAATGAAAGGCCTACAGCCTTTTTTGCTACAAATTATGATACCTGTCTGGGAGCGCTGGAAGCGATACGGGAATTTGGAATCCGCATACCAGAGGATCTTTCTTTTGTTACTTTTGATGATTTTGATCTGGCGGCAGTAATCCGCCCGCATTTGACAGCTGTTCGTCAGCCCATTGCTAAGATTGCAGAGATGGCCTGTGAACTTCTGTATCGCCGAATGAATGGAGATACTGCTGATTTTCCCAGGACGATCCGTTTAAAGCCAGAATGTTTCTACAGAGATTCTGTACTGGATTTATATGACAGAGAAAAGGTGTAAAGGGGGATATCCATGTCAGTTACCATAAAAGACATTGCCAGGGAAACGGGGTTGTCTTTATCTACTATCTCGAAATATCTGAATAATAAAAATATTCAGGAGAAAAATAAAGTCCTGATCGAGGAGGCAATCAAAAAGCTTGGATACCGCCCGAATCGAATTGCTCAGTCTCTGCGCTCAGAACGGACGATGACCATAGCCATCCTTCAGCCGGACCTGGGAAATTATTTCTGGGGAGATCTGGTGTTTGGAGTTACCAATTTTTTTGCCCAGTTGGATTATATTGTGATTGAATGTACCTATAATCATGATATTGTCCAGGAAAAAGAAGTGCTCAATTATCTTGTGGCAAAAAAAGTAGATGGTGTGGTCTTTTTGCCTGTTAACTTAGAAGATACCATGTACTGCCTTCTGCAGGAGGCAAAGATTCCGGTGGTTGTTTTGGACCAGTATCCCGCATTGGTCGAAAAGTTTCCTGTAGATACGGTCCGCTCGGATAATATAAGCAGTGGAAGGAAGATTGCCAAGTACTTAATCTCTAAAGGTCATCGGAGAATTGGGATTATGTCTCCGGCGGATTATTCTTCCACTATTGCGGAAAGAATTTCAGGATTTCTGGAAGAATGCAGGAATTTCGGAGGAATCAATATATCCAGTTCTGCACCGGTGCAGTTTATGGTGACGGATGATGTGGTGATGGGTGTAGCCAAGAAATATTTTGAGAAAATGATGGATGTAGAGGAGCCGCCTACAGCCATTTATTG
>DWYZ01000023.1 GCA_019118425.1 Candidatus Blautia faecavium
CAGTTTGTACTGTACACCAGGGCGAAGGGGAGCGGAGTGTATTATTTCGGAGTTTCACTGGCTATCTCGGCTGGCGTTTATGTGATTTATTTTTTGGCCACATATGTAGGGTTTAAGAGAGGGGTGGATGAGTTACTGTTCAGACCCTATTAATCCTTTATAGTAAAAATGACGAAATTAAAAAATTTTTTTTCCCCATCAGAAAAGACCGTTTGTGGATAAAGCAACTGGTCTTTTCTGATGTGTGGATAACCAGATCCCAAAACAGGCCAAAAGCCCCTTTTCTTAGGCAAAGCAAATCCTTTTCCATCGTTTTCTCCCTCTGTCACGTCTCTAATTGGGAGTTTTTTTCTCGTCATTTTGCCTTTATCCACACGATGGCCAGTTCGCTTTTCTCCGCCGATTCCGTTATAATATAACCATAAAATCAACCACAGCAGGAGATCTTAGAAAAATGGACCGATATGAAGAAATGATCCGTGCATTAAAGGAGGAATGTTCTTCCCTGGAACAGAGATGCAATGCACAGGATGATATGATAAAAATTCAGGAAGAACAAATCCAGGTACTAAAGGACATGATCCGGGATCTGGAGGGACAAAACAAAGAGCTGCTGAAAAAAGGAAAAGAAATGGCCAGGGAATACGAATTGTTGGAAAAGATCTGTAAAGAACAGGAAGAGATTCTGAATACGATCTTTGGAGACAGGGAAAACAGGCTATAGGACAGGGGCTTTTATATGAAGATCAGTTTTGAGTATGCCACACAGCTTCAGTATGAAAACAAAGCACTCCGGGAGAGGATCCGTCTGCTGGAATCCGGGGAAGCATATCTGCGTCTCCGGAAAGAATACGAGCGCCTGTTGGAAGAAAAAGAACGGGAGATCCGGCAGTTGAAAGCAGAATTAGAAGAATCCCGCCGGCAGTCTGCCCGGAACAGGGAAAACTGGTTCCAGGTCTATGAGGATATGGAAAAAGAGAAAAAGAAAGAGAGCCGGGCGAAAGCAGCAGAGATCCGGAGACTGAGGAAGCTGTTCCGGGAAGCAGTCAGGTCCCGTGACCGGTGGAAAGAAAAATATCTGGAACAGCTCCGCCTGAAATATGAAGCGGAAACAGCACTGGAGGAAGAAAAGGGGAAAAACCTGAAACTGAGAGCACAGCTGAACCGTGATTATGAGAACTCATCCATCCCCTCCTCCAAAACAGTCCGTCATAAAAAGATCACAAACAGCCGGGAAAAGAGCGGGAAAAAGCCGGGAGGGCAGCCCGGGCATAAAGGGCACTGCCGAAAGCGTCAGACACCGACTGGACCTCCGGTCCTGCTTCCTGTACCAGAGGGAGTCCTGGGTGATCCTGATTTTAAAAAGACGAAAAGAACGATCGTCAAACAGATGGTCAACATCCGTCTGGTGCTTGATGTCCGGGAATACCATGCGGATGTTTACCGGAATTCAAAAACCGGGGAACTTGCACATGCCCAGTTCCCGGCGGGAGTGGTCAATGATGTGAATTATGGCGGAAGTGTCCGGGCATTTCTTTTTCTGCTGAATAATGAATGCTGCACTTCCATCGATAAGAGCAGGAAATTTCTGCGTGATCTGACGGGAGGGAAACTGAATATCTCAAAGGGTATGGTCAGCAGCCTGTGCCGGGAGTTCGCTGCGAAAACAGAACAGGAGCGGAAGAAGCTTTTTGCAGAAATGCTTCTTTCCCCGGTCATGCATACAGACTGTACAAATGCAAAAGTAAATGGGAAGTCTGCCTATGTATTTGTATGTGCAACGCCGGATGGGAAAGCGCTGTATTTTGCCCGTGACAGGAAGGGGCACGAAGGGGTAAAAGGTACCGTAACAGAGGACTATCAGGGGATCCTTGTCCATGACCATGAGTGCACTTTTTACCAGTATGGGACAGGACATCAGGAATGTCTTGCCCATGTGCTGAGATACCTCAAAGACAGCATCCAGAATGAGCAGGACCGGACATGGAACAGCGAAATGCGGACCCTGATCCAGGAAATGATCCATTACCGGAGCGGGCTTCTTTCAGAGGATGAGCCGGATGCCGAAACAACAGCAGGATTTGAAGAACGTTACAGGGAAATCCTGCGCAAAGCGGAGGAGGAATATAAGGATATTCCTCCGAATGAGTATTATAAAGAGGGGTACAATCTGTATCGGCGGATGGAAAAATATATGGAGAACCACCTGTTATTTCTTTACGACCACAGAGTTCCCACTACGAACAATGAAGCGGAACGGCTTCTCCGGAGCTATAAAAGGAAACAACAGCAGGCCGTGTCATTTCGGAGTCAGGAAAGCATCGATTCCCTCTGCAAATGTATGAGCATGCTTGTTATGATGCGCCAGAAAGAAGAAGAGAATCTATTTGAAAGGATTTCGCAGATTTTTGGATAAGAAAACCGATGGCTTTGACTGAGAATAGTCTAAACTATCGGTTCTCTTAATTCAAGCTAACGTCTGAACAGTAACGATAAATCGCCTCCGTCAAAATTTATTTTAATTTGTCTATTGCTTTTCAGTGATAAGGTGTTTAAAATATCCATAAAGGGCTCCTTTGTGAGATTATTAAGACGTTGAACACCTTAATTTTACCACAAATG
>DWYZ01000141.1 GCA_019118425.1 Candidatus Blautia faecavium
TCTTCCAGAGAAACAGGATGTTCCATCACTTCAAGAAGCTTCTTCCCGTCCAGTTCCTTTATTGGCGTAGTAATGATGGCTGCTTTTTTGTTGATCTCTCTTAAAAGTTCCATTGCCTGCAAAGCCTTTGCCTCGTCCACAATATCTGTACGGCTCATAATGATCGCGCCTGCATACTCCACCTGATTATTGAAGAATTCTCCGAAATTTCTCATATACATTTTACATTTCTTGGCATCTACTACAGTTGTGTAACTGTTAAGCACCAGGCCTGTCTCCTCCTGTACATCCTGCACCGCTTTGATCACATCAGAAAGCTTCCCTACACCGGAAGGCTCGATTAAAATCCTGTCCGGATGATACCTGGAGATCACTTCCCTTAAGGAAGCGCCGAAATCCCCTACCAAAGAGCAGCAGATACAGCCGGAATTCATTTCTCTGATCTCGATTCCTGCTTCCTTTAAAAATCCGCCGTCAATCCCTATCTCGCCAAATTCATTTTCAATCAGGACTACCTGTTCATCCCGAAAAGCTTCTTCGAGAAGTTTTTTGATCAATGTGGTCTTTCCAGCTCCTAAAAATCCTGAAATAATGTCAATTTTTGTCTTTGTCATTTAAGACTGCTCCTTTCCTATGCATTTCCTTTGGTTGGAAAATACAGAATATCTCTTACCTTTCACCAGCCCCACTGCCTTTCCCCTGTGAACTGCCGTAGATAACCTTTTTAACCGAATCAGAGAAGTCCCTCCTTCATACATCGTGCCCTGCGGGCATTGCGGTGAGAAATGAGCAGGAGTGGGTACTTAACCAACGCAAATTTGACCAGGAAACACTTCTGCCCCCTGGTTTCTCTGCGTCTTATTTTTATCATTCCTTCTGCTCTTCACTAGAAGGGAATGGATATTTTTACTCCGACAAATCCGGGGATATGCGTCCTGCAAAATACATTTCGTCATATCCCCGGCACTTTTCCCCTTGATCAACCGTTAATCATAAAGCTCATCAGTTTGTCGATGTCTTCTTTCTCATATGCAACAAGCTCCAGCTCTGGAATCTCTCCGCCGGAAAAGATGTTTGCAAGAGAAACATACTGAGATAATTTAGACTTCAAATTCAGTCTGTCTCCTTCTCCTGTTACCAATTCTACTTTTCCCTTGCAACTATCAATTACTTCAAAAAATTTGTCAATATCTTTAATATTAGAAACCTTCATTTTATTTATCTCCTTTCAATGAGCCGTTTCTGCGGCTACGAATCCTTTATGTTACATGTCACACCTGAACCGCACACTTGCTGTGTAGTTACGGGCCAGTATGATCCAACAGGCAATTTCGCTTCGCGAAGCGAACTTTAAATGCCAAATTGCCCGTTGCTGGTCACCGTGTGACCAGTAACTCCTTTTTTCCTTGTTTTCGCGCTCATTATAACCCATGTTGGAAAAAAATTCAATCTTTGATATCTACAAAAAACCTCTTTCCTTGTGGGATATAATTAGGTGAATTACCAGTTCTAAAAACCAGCCTATATACTTAATATAGGAAAATTGCAACACCATAGCCGGGCAAAGGATAGCTAAAGGAATACGGTCTGTTGTCACATTCCTTTTTCTCCGCCTTAAAAATCTTCGGCTGTGTTTCTCCGTTTTCATCCAGGATCAGCTTATACTGTTTCTTTTTCGGAACGCCTACCCGGTAGTCCGGCCGGTCAACAGGGGTAAAATTGCATACCACTAAAATATTATTCCTCTTTGTAGGAGATTTGCGTACAAAACTGAAAATACTTCTGTCTCCATCGTTTGCATTGATCCACTCAAAGCCGTCCGTATTATTATCCATCGCGTAAAGGGCAGGATATTTCCGGTACAGGGAGATCAAACTGCGCACATAGTTCTGAAGATTTTTATGGTTATCTTCTGCCAAAAGGAACCAGTCGATTTCTCTTTCCTCGCTCCACTCTCTGAGCTGTCCGAAGTCCTGTCCCATAAATAGCAGCTTTTTGCCCGGATGGCAGAACATAAAGGTATAGCCAGCTTTCAGATTTTTAAATTTATCGTCCATATCTCCCGGCATCTTATTGATCATAGAGCATTTTAGATGCACTACCTCGTCATGAGAAAGAACCAGCACGTATTTCTCACTGTATGCATAAGCCATGGAAAAGGTCATTTTATTGTGGTTATACTTACGGAAATAAGGATCCAGCTTCATATATTCCAGGAAATCGTTCATCCATCCCATATTCCATTTTAAGGAGAAGCCAAGCCCGCCGTCCTCTGCCTTTCCTGTAACTAAAGGCCATGCCGTGGATTCCTCTGCAATCATCACTGTGCCATGGTTTCGTCCAAGGACCACTGTATTTAAATGTTTAAAAAATTCTATTGCCTCGAGGTTTTTATTGTCCCCATATTTATTGGCAACCCATTGTCCATCCTGTTTTCCATAGTCCAGATAGAGCATAGAGGCCACCGCGTCCACCCTCAATCCGTCTACATGACACTCTTCTACCCAGAAAAGAGCATTGGCAATAAGGAAGTTTTTTACCTCTGGTCTGCCGTAATTGTAAATCTTAGTTCCCCAGTCCGGATGCTCCCCCTGTCTGGGATCCGCGTGTTCATAAACAGCAGTGCCATCGAAATTCGCAAGGCCATGAGCGTCCTTGGGGAAATGAGCCGGTACCCAGTCAAGGATTACACCAATTTTTTGTCTATGGAGATAATCTACCATGTATTTAAAGTCCTGGGGTGTTCCATATCTCGAGGTAGGAGCATAGTACCCGGTCACCTGATAGCCCCAAGAACCATCAAACGGATGTTCTGCCATTCCCATAAGTTCTACATGAGTATACCCCATATCTTTAACATATTTCGCGATCTCATGCGCAAATTCCCGGTAATTGTAAAATCCGTCCGGATCCTCTTCTGTCTGAGGATGCTTTTTCCAGGAGCCAAGATGCACTTCGTAAATGGCCATCGGCTGGGTTTCTTCGTGGAATTCCGTTCTGTTTTTCATCCATACTTCGTCTTTCCACTTATAGTCTGTAATATCCGTGATCCTTGAAGCTGTTCCGGGACGTCTTTCCGACTCGTTTCCATAGGGGTCGGCTTTATACAGCTGTTCCCCGTGCATTCCAACAATATAAAACTTATAGAGATCCCCTACCTTAGCACCTGGCACAAAAGCCTCGTATACTCCAATAGGACCTACTTTTTTCATGGGATTTGCCTCTGTATCCCATTCGTTAAACTCTCCCACCACGGAAACGGACTGGGCATTAGGAGCCCAAACCGCAAAATATACGCCCTTTCTCCTGCGATAGGTGGTAGGATGTGCTCCCAGCTTTTTATATACATCGTAATGTGTTCCCTGTCCAAACAGGTACTGATCCAAATCTGTAAAGCGCAGTCTCTCTCCCATATTAAAATCCTCCCTTAAAGTGTTGATAAAATCGCTACATGCACACCCGAACCACACACTTGCTGTCTGGTTACAGACCTATATGATTCACAACTTCACGAAGCGAACTTTAAATACCAAATTGCCCTGTTACTGCTCATCTTGTGATCAATAGCATAAAATCTGGCTTTCGTTAGGCAAAAGCTTAACTATGATACTTCCGTCCTGTACTTCATAAACTTCGTCATTTATCAAACTTTTATATGTTTTTCCCGGCAGCGGCTCCCGGATATGAAGTTCTGCCTCTTTCTCATCGTTATTTACAGCCACTACGATACCTGTCTCATCTAAAAGCCTTGCAAAGGCGTACTGCCTGTTTGTCAGAAGGAGCTCCTGATATCTTCCATAAATCATAGACGGCTGTTCTTTATGAAGTTTTCCAAGAAGAGTTACCCATGCGAGAAGTTCCTGATCCGCGTCTTCCTTAAGGGCCTTTTCCAAATCCACTGCCGGACGGAGGGGATCATCGTTGCTCCCTTCTTTCTTTCCTTTTATCCCCCATTCTGAGCCGTAATAAATGGATGGGATTCCTGGAAGGGTATATAAAAGCGTATAAACCGGAAAAATGTGCCCCGGTACATTTAACTTCGATGCGATCCTGTCCACATCATGGTTATCTATAAAGGAATACAGTTTTAATCCCCGATAAATTCCGCCGTTTTCATCGAACTCCCTGCGGATAGTATGTGCAATTTCGAAATAATTATGGTCATTGTGTCCGGAGTATAAGCCTTTATGCAGTTCATAATTCGTAACACTGTCCAGCATTTCCGGCTTTACATAACGGCTGTAGTCTCCATGGATCACCTCGCCCATGAGCCAGAAATCTTTTTTCTTTTCATTGGTAAATCTGCGCATCTCTTCCATAAAAGAAAAATCCAGACAGTCTGCGCAATCCAGGCGGATTCCATCAATATCGAATTCATCCACCCAAAAACCGATCACATCAAGTAGATACCTGCGAACCTGAGGCTCCTGAAGGTTCAAATTTACCAGCTCAAAGCAGTTTCTCCATGCCTCATATCCAAATCCATCATTATAAGGATTATTTCCCCAGAAATTAATGCCTTTATACCAGCAGCAATAAGGAGAGTTTTCTCTGTTTTTCTGAATGTCCAAAAAAGCGAAAAATTCTCTGCCTGTATGATTGAATACTCCATCCACCACTACTTTTATATCAAGGGCATGTGCTTCCTGTACAAAATGTTTAAAATCTTCATTATCTCCCAGCCGCCTGTCCACAAGCTTATAATCCCTGGTGTCATATCCATGGGATGTGGACTCGAACAGCGGACCTATATATATGGCGTTCGCGCCTATAGAGGAAATGTGTTTCAGCCACTTCTCCAGCTCCGGAAAACGGTGCGTAACCTCATCCTGCTCATTTCTTCTGGGTGCTCCTGTCATTCCTATAGGATACATATGGTAAAACACTGCCTCTTCAAACCATTTGCCCAATACAATACCTCCAATTCCGACTAATATCTCCAAAAAATAACAAACTGAATTTTAGTCATTATAATACTCATTTATTATACCAATGTGTATTGTTTCCGTCAAATCATTTTGTCTATAAACAGACAAAAAAAGGGCAGTTTTTGGTACCTTTTTCCCAAAAACTGTCCTTGTACTTTTTTCGGATATTTTGTTTTTTATTCTCCGGTAGAACACTCTTCTCCGGAATCAGTGCCGCATTCTTCCTGAGAATCCCCGCTCTCGTCCTGACTGCCGTCACTGAATCCTGTTTCTTCCGTACCGTCGCTTAAGCTCTCCTCAGTTCCTTCGCTGCCATCGCTGAATCCCTCTCCCTCAGAAGAAGCATCTCCCGAAGTATCCTCCGTTTCCGTATTTCCTTTATATCCCGGTATTGCTCCAGCCGAAAGCTGGCTGTCCCAGAAATTCGAATAGGAGGCGTACTGAAGTTCTACATCCTTAGCTTCCGCAAGCTCACTCACCGTTACAAGTTTATATCCTTTTTCGATCAGCGCCGGAATGATCCGGATGGCTGCTTCCACGGACGGTTCATGAATATCGTGCATAAGGATAATAGAACCGTCTGTCAGATCACCGTTCATGACTGTTTCGTAATCCGTATCTGCATTGAGCACCTTCCAGTCAAGAGTGTCCATAGACCACATAAAGAAGGGTTTCTGTACTGTATTATAAATATCCTGATTTCCCGAACCATAAGGAGCTCTCGCAGCAGTAGCCGCCTGGCCGCAGGCATCTATCAGGGCATTATCCGTATCAGAGAACTGCTTGGCCACTTCTTCCAGACTTATGGTCTGAAGATCCGGATGATCCCACGAATGGCTTCCAATCTCACATCCAAGGTCCACCATTCTTTTTACTGTATCCTTATATTCGCTCACATTGCTTCCCAGCATAAAAAACGTCACATGAGCATTATATTGTTCCACACAATCTAAAAGCTTGTCCGTATACTGTCCCGGACCATCATCGAAAGTAAGCGCTATCCTGGGTTTTACCTTATCCGGGTTATAAGATCCGTCTTCATTAAAATAAAAATCCTTCACCCCTTTGCTGACCCATCCGGTCTGCATATATCCATTCTCATCAAAAGAATATAAGACTCCGTCTATCTCCTGAAATCCAGAAGAATAATATGTACCGTCCGCATTCTGATACCAGCGGCCATTCTCATCTTCATGCCAGCCCGGTGTCAGCTGGGTGGTTTTTGCTATATCGCCCTGTCCCCGCAAAGGCTGCCTGACAGCGGCATTCGGATCTGCTGCCGGCGTTTCCGCCTGGACCTCTACCCGATCCCCCGAAGAGGCATCTCCTCCAATGCTGTTTATAATCGGGAAAATAACTCCGCGAACGAGAAACACCACCAATAATATGGCTGCCACCGCATAGACAGAAAGCCGGGTCAGCTTTCGAATCATCCTGCGGCGTCTTTTCCTGCGTATTCGCTCACGTAAAGCTCTTTTGTTCATTTTATATCTCCGCTTTTCCAAAAAAAACCTCTTTCTATGAGTAAAATACTCAAAACATAACCTTTTTTATCGCCAATTCATTATACTCCCTTTTTCTATAAGGTTCAACTTGAAAAACTTTTTATTTTATCATAAAAATCATTCCTCATCCACAGGAAATTTCCGGAGCTTATGTCAACTTAATAATCCTTTTCCGGGCCGGTTTATAAAATAACTTATAAATCCAAGCCTGAAAAGCCCCGTCATTTCTTAAATTATTTATTTACCGTCAAATTTCTGGTCAAAAATATCTTAAAAACATAGATTTTACAATAAAAATATCCCTTCGCTTCGCTAAAAAAACTTATATCTCTGTTTCTTATTGCCGTCAGATTTATCGTCAGCCTCTTACAACGCTGATAACAACCGGGCATTCAGCTATTTTCAAAGAATATTTTACTCGCAGAAAAATTTTCTTGCAATTCATTGCAAATCTCAAATATAGTTTGACATTTCTGTTGATTTTATTTTTCGTGAAGAATTCTTTTTTGTTAGTCATAGAATGCGGAGAACAAATACAGGGAGTTCCCAAGACATTCTTTTTCATACGCCTTATACAAAATTGTTTTTCAAGTCAGCATCCTTCCCGTAAGCTTCTGCTTAAATCACACACTTTAATTCCAGCTCATCCGTGACCAGAAGCAGATCCGCTTCTTTGCCCGCAGTAATGGAACCCGTTTTATCGTATATACCTATGCTCTTCGCTGGATTACGCGTAGCAGCAAACAAGGCATCACTCAAAGGAATACCAAAGGACACAGCCTTACGCATGCAGTCGTAAAGATTTGTAGCAGAACCTGCCAGCGTCCCGTCCTTTAAGGTCGCTTTTCCATCCTTCATAAACACTTCCTGTCCGCCCAGTTCGTATTTTCCATTTTCCATCCCTGTCGCCCTCATGGAATCGCTGATCAGGATCACTCTCTTTTGTCCGAATAACCGGAAAGTAGCCCGGACCACAGATGGATGAATATGAAACCCATCACAGATCAATTCCACCATGCACTGGGGATCGTCCGCCGCAGCACCGATAAGCCCGGGCTCCCTGTGTCCTAATGGCTGCATGGCATTATAAAGATGAGTCACATGATGCGCTCCCCTTCTCATAGCCTCAAACGCAGTTTCATAATCCGCGCCGGTATGTCCCAGAGAAATGCACACTTCCTCGTGAAGAGCGTCAATAAACTCCATTGCCCCCTCTACATTAGGGGCAAGCGTCACTAACTTCACCATGTCCTGGCTGACAGCATTTAAATCTCTCAGGAAGTCCACATCCGGCCTGTGTATGTATTCTTCCACATGGGCTCCTTTTTTCTTAGGATCCAGAAAAGGGCCTTCCATATTGATCCCGCGGATCACAGCTCCATCCGGCGTATCCATCGCTCCCTTCAGGGAAGCAAAAATCCGCTCCAGCTCCTCAAATAAAAGCGTCATAGAAGTAGGGCAGTAAGAGGTAATTCCGCAGCTTCTCTCATATTTTAATATGGTCTTCAGACCCTCCGTATCCCCATCGGAAAAATCATGTCCAAAGGCTCCATGGCTATGTATATCCACCAGCCCCGGGATTACCAAAAGTCCGCTGGCATCCATTTCCTTTTTATCCGAAACCTCTCTTTCGGAACTTACAATCTTATGATTCTCAATGTAAACGTCACATTTTTTAAAAGTTCCGTCTTCCTGAAATACAGAACCGTTTTTAATGATCATTGCTGCTCCTCCTGTTCTTCTTCCACGGTCTCTCCTGCGTCTTCTTCTGTACCGGCTCCTCCATCCTGTCCCACAAGTTCTCCATTGGATACCAGTTCATTGACCTGGGCGTTATCCACAATAAAATTCTCAACCCTAAGAAGTCCGATGGATTCATCCACTGCCGCCTGACCATATTGATCCACCAGCTCTGCCAGATCTTTTACCGCATAATCCTGGATCAGCTGATCCTGAATAGCAAGGCATTCCTCATCGTCTAAGGTCATTCCCTCTGCGTCCATGATCCCCTGTATGATCAGATTCTGTTTCACCTTCATTTCCGCATATTGCTGGGACTGTTCTTCAAAGTAATCCATGGTGAGCCCCTGAGCCTCCACAAAGTCTTCCAGTTCCATATCTCCCTGGGCAGCGTATTCCTCGTAAATAGCCTTAAATTCTGAAACAGCATTTTCGATATCTGCCTCCGGATATTCTTTTACCTCTGAATTATTGGAAACTGTAGTCCAGGCAGTCTCCCGCAAAGTATTCTCCGCAGTCCTTCTGGCATTTTCCATAAGCTGTTCCCGCACGCTTTCTCTGTATGCTTCCACAGTATCCACATCCGTATTCTCAGCTACCCAGGCGTCCGTAAGCTCAGGCGCCCGTCTGAATTTCTGCACAGTAATCTGAAATACTACATCCTGCCCTGCCAGTGAAGCCTCTGGATATTCCTGGGGAAAAGTAAGGTTCAAATCCTTCGTCTCCCCTGTCTTCATTCCTATGATCCCGTCTTCAAATCCGTCTATCATGCGGCCCTCTCCGATCGTAAGATCATAATTATTGGCTGTTCCTCCATCAAAGGCTTCTCCATCCTTGGTTCCCACATAATTGATAGTGACCAGATCCCCCTCCTGGACTGTTGCATTGCTGTCGGTTACTTCCTGCCTGTTATTATTAAGCTCTGTCTCAATCTGAGCCTCTACCTGGTCGTCCGTAACCTCCGCCACTGTATTGTCCAGTGTAAGACCTTTATATTCACCAATAGTAATATATTTATCCACATTATCTACCGATACAAGTCTTGTGCCAAAAGAAGACGGTTTTTCTTCTGTGTCCTCTTCTTCCCCGTCCGCCTGGGCAGTTTCCTCTGTCTGGGCGTCCTCTTCTGTCTGTACGGTGTTCTCTTCTGTCTCTGTCTGCTCGCTGCAGGCTGAAGCAGCAAACATCATGCACATACCAATAACCGCAAGGTAAAATTTTTTCTTCATAAATTACTCCCTTCAATACGTCAGGCTTTCTTTTTGATTGCTCATATGTGTTTTTTATAACACATTTCCTCTCAAAAAGAAAGCCTGTTCCTGGATTTCATTCTTTTTTAAGATTTACATGATACCGGCCCGTAACCACACAGCAGGTGCGTAGTTCAAGTGTGACATGTACCATTTACATTTCAGGTACCGGTGTAGGTCTGGAGGAATCCCACACCTCTGACACGTCAAACAGATCACTTAACATTTCCGGATTATAATACATCCGGTATCCGTCCAGATTCCGTCTTCCCTGACGGAAATACTGATCCGTAATCTGTACCCAGTACTGATTAGAATCCACATTACAATAATAGTTATAACCTCTGCTTTTATAATAAGCAAATTTTTCATTATCCATGGAATACCCTTCCCAGTCTCCGATATCCGCCCCAAAGGCAAAAATAATCATATCTGTCTTTCCAAGGATCGGCGCTACATAGGCTTCCCATTTCTCGTTATCCGTCTTAAGCTCTTCCGCCGTGGAGTCCGTGGCGTTTTTATGGCCCCAGGTATGGCTGGCAAATTCCCAGCCGTTAGCCTTTAATGCGTTCGCCACCTCCGTGGCTTGTTTTACCTCTTCCTCATAGTCAAAATCCGGATGGTTCTCTAAAAATTCCTTCTGATTATCCTGTAAATTTTCCCCTGTCTTATAGGCAATATCCGTGCGGTATCCCAGAACACCATTATATCCGGTCATGGCAAGGATACCCTTTCTTCCATGGTAGGAAAAATCCGGATGTTCTTCCACAAAGGCGTCCAAAATCGGTACCAGATCATAATTTCCAATGGAAACGCTTCCATCATCCTCTATATAAGCGCATTTTACATCCCCGTTTTCATCCAGCACCAATTTATCCGCAAATCCGTCTCCCTCCATATAATGGTAATAACTTACATCATCCTGCGAAAGCACGAAGGGAATCTTCCCCGGAGGAAGCATGATCTTTCCCCGGCTCATCGTGCCGTCATCGTTTACCGAAGCCATATCATGGGGGCTTACAAGCACATAGCCCTTTTCATACATGCTCTCGATAATCTTTTTAAATTCACTAATAGTAGTCATCACCTGATTATATCCAGCCTCATCAGAATCTCCGTCAAAGGCTTTTGATGTGTCTTTGATCAATGTATGGAAAAAAACATGAGTAATCTGTTCCAAAGGATATTCTACACACGTAGCCTTGATTCCTTCATACTCGGCTACTGCCGCCTGCATCTTTTGATTTGTTTCATACTCATCCTGCTCTTTTAACAGCTGGATCGCACCGTCATAGTCATACTGAGCTGCCATATGTTCCGCCTGCTCCAATGGTGTTCCTTCCTCTTCCTGCTCATCCTCTGACGGTTCCTGCGGTTCCTCCGTGGGTGTTGGTTCCGGCGTAGGCGTAGCTGTGGGAAGGACCGCTTCAATTGTTTCCTCATCCTTTTCCCCAAAGGGATTGTCTTCCGCAAATGGAAGGATTCCGCATCCGCTAAACAAGCCAGCAGCACAAAAACAAATAATAAGCGTTAGTATCCTTTTTTTCATAAATTATATCCCCTTTCCAAAGCCCCCTCATATTACAAATATATTATAGCCTCCTTTTTTATCTGCATAAAAACCGGAACTTTTGGTTACTACATTGGAGCCACCGGCGTAGGTCTGGAAGAATCAAATACTGCCGATGCGTCAAACAGATCCTCTAACAGCTCCGGATTATAGTACATCCGGTATCCGTCCAGATTTCTTCTTCCCATACGAAGATACCTGTCCCGCAGCTGTACGAAATATTTACTGGAATCTACATTGCAGTAGTAATTATATCCCTGGTTTTTAAAAAACTCAAATTTATCTCCCGAATAATCCTCCACCTGGGTAAGATCCGCCCCAAAAGCGAAAATAATAATATCCGTGCCTCCAATAAGAGGATCCACGTTTTCTTTAAAACGCTGGGTATCTGCCTGAAGCTTTTCCAGAGAAGCCTCTGCCACATTCTGATGTCCCCAGGTATGGCTGGCAAAAAGCCATCCGTTTTCCTTCATGGTATCCGCCACTTTTTTGGCCTGGGCCCGTTCCTTTTCCAGATCAAAATCCGGGTGTTCATCCAGCCACTTTACCTTGTCCGCATCCAAATCATCGGGGCGGGTCTGATAACTGATATCTGTGCGGTATCCCAGTATCCCATTATATCCGGTTAATGCAACGATTCCTTTCGCTCCTCTGTAGGAAAAATCCGGATGCTCTTCCACGAATCGGTCAATCAGCGGGACCATGTCATAATCACCTACGGAAACACTTCCGTCATCCTGTATATATTCATTGCGGACTTTCCCTTCCTCATCCACAATAAGTTTAGATGCGTATCCGTCTCCGTCCATATAATGATAATAACTTACGTCATCCTGAGAAAGGACAAAGGGAATCTTTCCCGGCGGAAGCAGGATCTCCCCCTCTTTCATGGTCCCATCCTCATTTACTGTGGCCATATCGTAAATACTTACCATCACATATCCTTTGTCATACATGCTCTGGGTAATTTTATTAAACTCATCGATAGTGGTCATAACCTGATTATATCCGGCTGCTTTATAGTCACCATCAAATGCTTTAGCTGGATCCACAATCAGCGTATGGTAGAATACATGGGTAACTTCTTCTATCGGCCAGGCCTTACAAGTAGCCTTGGTATCCTGAAACTCTTTAACCGCAGCCTGCATTTCCTGGCTGCTTTCGTATCCTGAATCGTTCTGTAAAAGCTCAATAGCCCTATCGTAATCATACTGGGCCGCCAGCATCCTGGCTTGTTCTAAAACAGAAGTACTTTCCGCTTCCGAAGCATTCTCAGTCTTTTCCGCTTCCTCTGTCCCATTCGTTCCCTGAGCATTAACTGCCTGAGAGTGTGGCTCGCTTTCTCCCATGGGTTCCTTTTTCCCTCTCAGAGCCCAGCTTGAAACGCCTATAGCCAAAGCCAGAACGCCCACAAGGCTGCAGCCAAGAATGATCCTGTTTCGCATCACCCGTTTTTTGCGCAGGCGCATACGCCTCAGCCTGGCCTCTCTGCGACGTTCCAGCTCTTCATCGCTGAGCGGAACCATCTCCTTTAGATGGTTGTCCATAAGATTCTCCGGCTGGGATCTAGCTGTTTTTTTCTGTACTCCTTCATTATTTTTTCTTTCTTTCATACGCATGCCCTTCCATTACCCTTATTTAATGAAATGCTAATATGTATTAGTATCTTCTGATTTTTTTTCTCTATTCATAGGCTAGATTTGTCGAAATATGCCGCAAAGCTATTATAACCTGTTATATATGAAATTTCCACCATTTTTCTATGAAAAGAATCTAAAATAAAGGCCTTTCCGCTTTCTTTTCTCTTCATATTTTATGGCAAATAATTAGTTTTCCTGATTGCCTTTTTTTTAAAACAATGGTAGAATATACTTCGCATAATGGATGTTTTTCATTATCTAATTTACATTTCATTAGGGGGATACGTATGAACACAGCAACTATTGTCCTTCTTGTAATTTTGGTTATCTTGATCGCCGCGTTGATTGCCCTTTACTTCTTCGGCAAAAAGGCGCAGAAAAAACAGGAAGCACAGCAAGAACAGATCCAAGCCACCAAGCAGACCGTTTCTATGTTAGTTATTGATAAAAAAAGGCTTCCTCTAAAAGATTCAGGACTTCCCCAGATGGTCATCGCACAGACTCCTAAGCTGATGCGCCGTTCCAAGCTTCCTATTGTAAAAGCCAAGGTTGGTCCTAAGATTTCCATATTAATTGCAGATGAAAAGGTTTTTGATCTCATCCCTGTAAAAAAAGAGATCAAAGCAGAGGTGAGCGGACTTTATATCGTAGGCGTCCGCGGCATCAGAGGTGCATTGGAAGCACCTCCCCAAAAGAAAAAAGGCTTTTTCAAGCGCTTTCTTAACAAATCATCTAAATAATAACAAAAAACTGCCCGAGATTTCCGGGCAGTTTTTATTTTACTCTATCTTGCTGCTGGTCGCCGTGCGACCAGTTGCTCTATCTTACAGCTGAAAATCCGGGGCGTCCTTAGACTGGGCCTGAATAGACAGACAGCAGTCCGCCACATGCTCTTCATTCATATCCAGGGCATAATCCACTTTCATTTCGATTCCAGTCTCGCTTTCCTCCATCTCCAGGCTAGTGGCAGCGATTCCCAGCTGAATGGTGCCAAAGGGCGTGCTATAAAAAGCTGTGTTTTTCTTTCCGTGCTCAAATACCATATGTACATCCACCAGTCCGGTTTTTCTTACTTCCAGCGCATGAGGGGAAATCTTTACGTAATTTATGGTAGGTTTGCTGTTTTCCTCAAGAACTTCTTCGTATCTAAGGTAATGGCTGCCGTTTTTAAAATAATACTTTCCAGGAACCACTAATTCTACAGGCCCCTGATCCTCTCCCTCAAGCAGCATATGAAGACCGCTTACATGAATCAACACTTCTTTATCCATTTCATTCTCCTAATATTTGTAACTAATATTTTTCAATATCTATTTTCTGAGTCATCTCCACATCATAGGGGAGTATAGAATTGGCAAAGGTTTTAAACTCATCAGCCAGATCACTGACATAAAAGCGATATGGAAATTCCTCCCGTCCTCCATCTGTGCGCAGAAGCCCCTCTCTTTCCAGGATCCGTCCCAGAGTCAGGGCGGATTCATAGGCGGGATTCACCAGCCTCACTCCCTCGCCCATTACCTCCCGGATAGTAGAGCGAAGAAGAGGATAGTGGGTGCATCCAAGGATCAGTGTATCAATTTCTTTCTCCTTTAATTCTCCCAGATATCTCTGTGCTACCTCCTTCGTAACAGGATCATGAAGCCATCCTTCCTCCACTAAAGGCACAAATAACGGGCAGGCCTTGCCGATAACCGTGATATCTGGATCCAGCTTTCTCAGAAAAGCCTCATGAATGCCGCTTCCAACTGTTCCTATGGTTCCAATAACGCCCACCCTTTTATTTTTCGTCTCCTTGGCCGCCACATATGCTCCCGGCTCGATCACCCCGAGGATGGGGATCTCCAGTTCTTCCCTCACCGCATCCAGAGCAAATGCGCTTGCCGTATTACAGGCGATCACAATAGCCTTTACCTGCTGTTCTAAAAGAAAACGGATGATCTGGCGGGAGTAACGGATAATGGTCTCTTTAGACTTATTTCCATATGGAACTCTTGCCGTATCGCCGAAATAAACGATTTTTTCTGATGGAAGATTCCTCATTATCTCTCTGGCTACCGTTAAACCTCCCACTCCTGAGTCAAATACGCCTACAGGCGCATCTTTGTCTATTTTCATCAGTCTTTCTCCATCTCTTTTGGGTTATTGGCTTTATTTTATCACCAATCCAGGGCTTGCGCAAGCCAGAAGGAAATCTTTACCTTAGGCACAGTATCTTTTTCTTCTCTCGCTGACTCCACTCTTTTTTTCTCGGAAAAACAAAAACCGGGATATATCGTTCCCCACCAGGCCAGCGTTCCGGAACCGGCAGGACGCCCTATTCCCCCTGCCATAAGGGCCGCTGCTAAAAATCCGGCCAGCAGAGAAACTGCCAAACGTTGTCTTTTATCTTTCAGCCATTTCATAGCAAAAACCTCCTGATATGTTCTATATCAGGAGGATAGCCATATAATGGAAACTTTATTCCAGCATTACCTGTATCTTATCATTTTCCAGAGTAACGAGAGGGAGAGGCAAAAGACCTCCGTCATCATACCATTGATGATAGATCTGGCGGAGAGTTACACCGTTTTTCTGCTGGCCTGCAGTACGGTTTTCTAAAAGTCCTGTGAGATATTCTCCTATGGAGGAGCCGCCTGTGCCGCTCCATTCCAAAAGCTTTTTCGTATCATCCGTTCGGAATACATAAACATTTTCTCCTACAAAAGGCTCCTGCTTCAGATACCTTAATACTGCATCCCATTTTTTCGTTTCAATAAGGTTATTCCCCAGAATAAGTACCTGCAGGTGCCCCATGTCCAGATACTTTTCCTGGGATCGGTTATAGATAGCCTCAATTTCGTTAAAATCACTGCCGCTGATAGTTAACGCTCTTTCGCTCCCTCCTTCTTCCGGTTTTTCCTGTCCGGTAGCCTCAGGCAGATCCGGCATCCCGTAAGTTACCGCGATCCCTTCCTGCCCTGTGTCGATTCCAAGAGCCAGGGGGTACAGCCGTTTCTCCGGTTCCACTCCTGCACATCCTCCTAAAAAAAGCGTCATGCCAAGAACCGCGGACATTAGGACCGCCTTTTTCCTGCGCCCTCTTCCCCGCATCAGCAGAAAAATCTGAAGGAGCAGAAGACCGGGAACGAAAATCCATCCTAAATATTGCTGGTAAAAATCTTCTATCCCCACACCTGCGGGTTCTAAAACCGACAGTCCGTAAATTACCGCAGCCATCCAGTATTTCCCCGTTCCCAGCCGGGTTCGCCGAATAACCTCATGTCCATAATAAAGAAGACTGCCAATAGAAAACAAAAGACTGTAAAGCAAAAAGCCCATCCATAACACATCAAAACGGGCCAGCACATTCCCCGGCAGATCCGCCCCCGCCAGAAGAGGGAGGATGGGGCGCGGTTCCTCTAAAAGCCTTTTCCATCCAAATACCGCAGGAAGAAGAAAAAGCATTCCGATCACGATCCAGCCTAAGGTCAGCAGCCCCCATAGAATGGGTCTTCCCGCTCTTCCCTGCTTTTCTACATGTCCCAGGGCAAAAGGCAGAAGGCCGATACCGGAAAAGGCGCACAGCGCCCGGTAAACGCTTTCGAAAAAAGAAGCTTGTCCGGACACTGCTTCTGTCCACATTTCCTGCAGATAAGAAAACCGGCTTTGCCCAAGGCACAAAGCCATCATAAGCAGAACTCCTCCAAGAAACAAAGCCCCTGAGACTTCCGCCATCCTTCCCCTTTTCTGCATTCCTTTATGGGTTCCCAGGCTGCAGGATACAATAGCGAAAAAGGAGATCCACTTCCCCGGCACTCCGGTAAGCAGACTTGCAGGAACGATTTCTTCCAGTACAGACAGCAGATACGCCCCGGTAAAAAGAATATAAAAAAGAAAAAATATGCCGATCATCCGCCCCCAGAAAGTACCTGCGGTCTTTAACAGATCTGCGTAAAACGGGGTCAGACGAATAAGAAAGATCACATAAAAGCCCAGGGCAATAAGAGCCGCAGCCATTCCTGCCGCCCCGGTCATCCCCAGAAGCTGCTCCCTCCCAAACAGACAGAGCAGAAACGGCGCTCCAAAAGCCAGAATGATCTGACGGTATAACTGTCTGTGAGAAATCCTGTTATTTTCTGCAAAATCCATTTCCTATCCTCTCCTTTTCAGCCGAAGTTCCTCATTTTTCTTAGCATATAGAGGACGGTTCCGCCTTTTTCGAAAAGGAATCCGTAAAATGCCGTCCCCAATATCCGCTCCCGCCTCTTTTTTTACAAAGGGCATAAGATAAGGCATCCCAAAGCTTAACAATCCAGAAAGATGGGAAACTGTCAGATAAATCCCAAGGACAATCCCAAAGATTCCCAGATACCCGCCTAAAAATAAAAAGATATATTTCAGTATCCGAAATGCAGAGGCAAATTCCTCATTGGGAATGGTCATAGAGCCCAGCGCTGTAAGAGCCACGATGATCACCACAATGGGGCTTACCACATTGGCGGTCACCGCCGCCTGCCCAATGATCAATCCTCCTACGATCCCGATGGCGCTTCCCAGCGCTCCGGGGATACGCACCCCCGCCTCCCGTATCAGCTCAAAAGACAGTTCTAAAAATACCAGCTCCGCCACACTGGAAAACGGCACGCCGGACCTGGCTTCCGCGAAGGACAGGATCAAATTTGCCGGAAGGATCTGTGTGTGAAACCGTATCACTGCTAAATACACTCCCGGAAGCAGAGTAGCCACTAAAAGCGCCAGGTAACGAAGCACTCGCAAAAAAGAAGCCATCTCAAACCGATTGTTCCAATCCTCGCTGCTTTCCATAAAACCATTAAAAGAACTTGGCAGGATCAGTGCGGAAGGAGAATTGTCGCAGATCACAATGATCTTTCCATTTAAAAGCTCCTGCGCCGCCCTGTCCGGGCGCTCCGTAGTCTGGAGCTGAGGAAAAGGAGAATACCAGGAATCCTCCGTAAGCTGTTCCAGCATTCCGCTGTCCAGGATTCCATCTATCTCATAACGTGCAAGCTTATCCTTGATTTCCTCCAGTATCTCCTCGTGGATCAGATCTTCCATATAAAGAATTTGAACCATTGTATGAGATCTTGTCCCTATCTGCTGTTCCTCCACCTTAAGCCTGGAATCTCTCAGGCGCTTTCTCACCAGGGCGGAATTCGTCTTCACAGCATCGGTAAATCCCTCTTTTGAGCCTCTCAGCACCTTTTCCGTTTCTGCCTGGGACACCCCCATATTTGGATAACCCTTACTGGATATCTTCATTGCTTTGTCATAGCCGTCCAAAAAGAAAATGGCATTCCCCGCAAAAAGCGCGGCAAAGGCCTCTTCCATCGTGGAAAATTTCCTCACATCTGCAATACCCAGACTGTTGTTTTCCATAAATTCCTGAATCTCTCCAGGAGTACTTTCCCAAAAATGATTTACCATTTTTCCCAGAGCAGAATCGTCCAGCATCATATTTGAAACTGCCACTTCAATATATACCATTAGACAGTCCACTTTTCTCTCCGTGCCAAGTTTCATGGGACGAATCAGCACATCTGCGCAGTTTTTCAGACGGCTGCGCACATACGCCTCATTTTCCCGCAGCTTTAAAGAAATCTTGGTCTCTCCCATATCATCCCTGCCTTTCCCTAAAAAGCATCTCCCTTGAAATTCAACGAAAAAAGAGAGATGCCTTACACCTCTCTCTTAAAATAACCAAAATCTTCTTATTTTATTTACGTTTTTCGTCCTTTTCCCTATCTGCGTTTTCGGCTGCGATGGTCTCAATGATAGCCATGCGCTGGTTTTCAATATGCCGGAAGGAAATTTTCTGTGCCTTTTCCACATTCCGTTCTTTAATGGCCTGGCAGAGCTCTTCATGCTCTCTTACAAGAACGTTTCTTGTCTCTTCTTCCTTCAGGTACTCTACCCGGTAACGGTAAATCTGTTCCCTGAGATTATTCAGCACCTGGATCAACCGGCAGTTATCTGAGGCTTGATAAATGATCTCATGAAAAGCCACATCCGCCTCTGCGAGGCGCACCAGATTTCCATCCGCCATAGTCCGCTCAAATTCTTTCGCGGCCTCCCACAGCTTGTCCATCTGCTCTTGGGTCATAAGCTTGCATGCTTTTTCAATAGCCATATTTTCAAGGACAATGCGCACCTCCAGCACATCGTTCAGGTCTTTCTCCGTGATATTCGCCACCTGGGCTCCCCGTCTAGGGATCATTACCACAAGGCCCTCCAGCTCCAGCTTACGCATGGCCTCCCTTATAGGAGTCCTGCTTACTCCCAGCCTTTCCGCCAAAGCGATTTCCATCAGCCTTTCTCCCGGCTTAAGCTCTCCTTTTAATATTGCCTGTCTCAATGTATTAAACACAACATCCCTAAGCGGCAGATATTCATTCATGTGGACAGAAAATTCACTTGTCATTCGTATCTCCTCCATTTCTGTTGTATATCGTAGTTGCAAATACTGTTTTTGCAAGCTTGCTTTTTCTAAGCAAAGATGCAGCTGCCCTCATTTTCTCTCCGTTATCAAAGATGCCGAACACTGTAGGGCCGCTTCCGCTCATCATGGCCTTTAAAGCCCCGTTGGCCTCCATCAGATCCTTAATCTCCTTAATAACCGGATATCTTTTTATGATCCCCGGCTCAAAAACATTTCCCATTTTAGCGGTCATGGCACGAAGATCTTTTCTTTTTATATCCTGGATCATCCCATCTATATCCGGATGTTTTTCTATTCCATCCATGGAAATAGACTCATAGGCCATCCTTGTGGAAACGCTGACACCTGGTTTTCCAATAAGGACACCGCATTTAGGCATCTGAGGGATCCAGGTAAGCTTTTCTCCTATTCCCTCTGCCAGAGCTGTCCCCCGCATGATACAGTAAGGTACATCCGCCCCGACCTTAACTGCACGCTCCATCAGCTCCTCCTCACTAAGCCCAAGATTGAAGATGCGGTTTACTCCCACAAAGGCGGCGGCTGCATCAGAGCTTCCTCCTGCCATCCCCGCTGCTACAGGGATCGATTTCGCAAGCTTAATATTCAGCCCCTCTTTCAGGTGAAATTCATCCATTAAAAGCTTCGCAGCTTTATATACCAGATTTCTTTCATCTGTGGGGATATAGGGAAGATTCGTAGAAAGAGAAATGCCTGGACGTTTTGTTTTCCGGATATCCAGAACATCATACATCTGAATCGTCTGCATGATCATCCGGACCTCATGGTACCCGTCCTCTCTTTTCCCTATAATGTCCAATCCCAGATTAATTTTTGCCAGTGCACGTAACCGCATATATCCCTCCAACTATCTTTTGTACTTTGTATACAATATTTCTTGTTTGTATTTTATCTGATTTTTCTTTTTTTTTCAATACTTGGCCTGCCAGACAGTTGAAAAACATTTTCACAGTCCGCTGTTCAGGCTTTTTGTCAGCTTCCCACTCTTTTTACAAGCAGCAAAGGCTGGGCCGCGTTTATGTTTTCGTTTTCCAGCTCATTTAAAGAACAGATTTCATCCACTGTCGTATAAAATCTCTTTGCTATATCCCACAAAGTATCTCCAGGCTTTACCATATATACGGTCACCCCCGGCATACTTTGGATTTTTTTCATGTCCAAAGGCTGCTCCTCCACTTTATCTATGATCATTTCTTCTTCGCATTTTATCACAAGAACGTTCAGGCTTACCACAGCCTTTACCTCAATCCCGCTGCTGTCTGCCATAGTAGTGGAAAGCTGCTCCAGATCCGTCTTTAAATAGTAAAGACAGTCCTCTGTGATACCTCTTGCTTCGACCACATGGGTAAAGGGTATCATGGCTTCCATGGAATAGAAGGGCATATGATCATCTCCAACAATGTAGAGAATTTTCATATGGACAATCCCTTCCACCAATATCCCGTTTTCCACGATCCTGGTTTTATCAATCTTGACCTTTCCACGGCTGTGACAAAGCTGCAGGATTTTTCCCTGGGTCTCTTTCACTTCCACCGTATCGGATACTCTGCATTTGGAATCGTTTTTGATCAGAAGGCTTTCTAAAACCTCCGGTTTTCCATGAGGAATACACTCCTTAAAAGGTGTGTATACATCCAGGAGCAGTTCGTGTTCCTCCTCCCGGTAAAGCTTCATATCAAGCTCCAAGACAACATCTGCCGTAAGTATCCTTTCTTCCCCGTCTGCGTCCGGTTTTATTTCAATTGTCTGATTGATTACAGAGGATTCAATGTTAGGGATCATTTCCTCCGCGCAGCCGCTGCATTCCACTTCTCCGTGAAATGGAAGGGAGTACTCCATCCACTGCAGAGGATTATTATCATCATCTCCTGTATAAAGCACAAAAACACAGAGTTCTCCTTTTGCCTTTACCTTATTCTCCTCCGGACGCAGCTCCAGCCCTCTTACTTCAATCGTATACCAGAGAAGCTCTTCTATATTTGGTTTATTAGAAGCAAGAGTAATCTCCTCCTTCAGCCGCATGGTATCTTTCTTATGTACAGTAAGGCTCATCAAACGTACCGGCTTTTTTCTCACGGAAATATCCTCATCTTCAATATCTACCGGAAGCCGCACTCCCGCCAGCTCATCCACTGCTGCATGAAAAGTGACAATAGCTTTTATATTCAGTTTCCGGGAGTGGATCATATGAACGCTTAAATCCTCGATCTCCCACTTCAGGCACATTTTGTCCCCGCTTACGATCCCTTCCAGGTTCAAAGTTTCCTCTACCGGCAATTTTGCCGATAAACTGTATACTTTTCCCTCTTCTTCCCCCACATAAAGCAGATCCACATTCAGGCTTCCTTTTAAAAATGCATGCCCGTCATTCAGCCGCACTTCATCCATGGAAACTTCACCTTTATTTTGGATCATCCTGGCTATGTCAGGCTTTACATCAGGCACATTATAATCTGCGTCAAAAGTCACCTGACTGGTCGCCCTGCTTTTTACACGAAGCATCTGCACATCTTCTTTTCTTAATTTCAACATACATTCTCCTCTCTATTGCTGAAATTCCACCGGTTTTTCCTGATACTGCATTTTCACTACAATATAAGGATAGGACGGCTCACTGCCGGAAGTATCTTTCGTGGGACCTAAAAGCTGCGTTTTAAAAAAGACCGCATTCTCTGACATGGAAAGTTCTTCCACCGCAATGCTGTATCCTCCGGTCATCTGCTGCCCATACCCTTTGATCAGATAAAGAAACTCCCCGCTTTGATAAGTCATTTGGAAATCATTTTTCTTTTTTTCTTCAATTAGTGCAGTTATATCTTTCGGGATTTCTTCCTGACTTACAATCGTATAGTCCAGAGCTGTCCTAGGTGCCTCTTCTATATGAATAAACCGGCAGCCTGTGAGCATACATGCCAGCAGCAGCCCAAGTAAAAACAGGGAAACTGATTTTTTCATACTGCCGCCCCTATCTTTTATTTAATACATATTCTATGACAACTTAAAAAGATTTATTGCAACTATTTAAAAAATTCCGTATAATGGTATATAGGCTGTACGATTGGTCATTTTTTTATAAATAGAAAGGGATTGCTTATGCTTCGTTTTATTTTAATCATTACTGTTGTCGTGGGTTTTCTGGTCTTATCCATCCCCATTTTGATCGTGGAATGGATCATCGGAAAATTTGCTCCCATGAAAAAAGATATCAGTTCTCTTCGCATAATTCAGGCTATCTTCCGGTTTCTGCTGCGTATCGCAGGAACGAAGATCACTGTTATCGGAGAAGAAAACGTACCCAAAGATACACCTGTCCTGTATATAGGAAATCACAGGAGCTACTTTGATATTCTCCTTACTTACAGCCGCTGTCCTATACGTACCGGCTATATAGCGAAAAAGGAAATGCTCCGCTATCCCCTTTTATCCAACTGGATGAAATACCTCCACTGTCTTTTTTTAGACCGCAAGGATATCAAGCAGGGGCTTAAAACCATTTTAGCAGCTGCGGAAAAAGTAAAATCCGGAATTTCCATCTGCATTTTTCCGGAAGGGACGAGAAACAGAGAGCCAGACGAAGAAAATCTCCTTCCTTTTCACGAGGGAAGCTTTAAGATCGCCACAAAGGCTAACTGTCCTATTATTCCCATTGCCTTGAATAATACGGCGCAGATCTTCGAAGCCCACACCCCAAAAGTAACTCCTTGTCATGTGGTTTTAGAGTATGGAAAGCCTATTTATCCCGATCAGCTTGATAAAGAAGCAAAAAAACATCTGGGCGCTTATACCCAGAATATCATTGCCGAAATGGTGAAAAAAAATAAAAAATTGCTTTAATTTTTCAGACCAGACAACCCATTCATACAGCCTTTTTTAAGCCATAGGGCAGACTATTCCGCGCAGCCTCCAGCTGCGCTTTCATTTTGCGTCAGCAAATAAGATTAACAATGCATACTGCCGCCGCTGCTCCCGCCGCAGTTGCCAGCAGGGCGCCGGGAAGAGTGTATCTTGTTTTTTCTATCTTTACAGAACCATAGTACACACTCATACAGTAAAAAACACTTTCTGTGGAACTGAGAAGAATCGCAGCCATCAGTCCTGTGGGAGAATCTGTTCCGAATTCTTTAAAAATATCCAGCAGAAGGCCTGTGGCAGCACTGGAGGAAAACAACCGCACTAAGGTCAATGGGACCAGCTCTGAAGGAAAACTTATATAGCCCGTCACCTTTCCTAAAATCTCTCCTAAAAAATCAAGAAAACCCGAAGCCCGCAGCACTCCCACTCCTGTCATCAATCCGATAAGGGTAGGCACGATCTTAAAGACGGTTTTCAATCCATCTTTTGCTCCTTCTAGAAAATCAGTATAAATATCTCTTTTACACAACAACCCATAGCCTACTATGTAAAACAATAAAAAAGGTATCATAAAGTTTGAAAGGTATGTGATCGCTTTCATAAACGCTCCCGGCCTTTTCTTTATGATACCATATGTATTGTAAGATCTTATTTATTCCTATAAATCATTAATTATATCGCTTACCTGCAAAGCTCCGTCCCCCAGAGGAATCCAGGCTTTAGAGAGCTTCATCAGACAAGATTCATCCGGTGTCTTTCCAGGATGGTCCAAAAATTCGTTGGCAAGCTTTGCGATCTCTTTTTCGTTAGGAGTAACGCTTCTGAAATTCCGCCGTCCCTGCAGTCCCTTCGCATCCATCACCTTTTCGTCTATGAGCTCCTGGAGGAGCTTTTCCATGTCGTTTGTGTAACTTCTTTCCCATGCGGCAAGGAAAAGGCATTTGCATATCTCTTTAGTGAAAAAAGGTTCGTTCTGTACCATATTAAACATCTCAATAAATCTTTTTTTATGCATGGCAGATACAAAACATCTCTGATTTGCAATTTTTTCTACGCAATAGTCTCTCCAATCCATAAACCCACCTTCTCTCTTTATGATCATTCACTTTATTCATTATAGCAAATAATCAGAAAAGATTCCAGATTTTGGGAGAGATTTTATTTTCTTTGATTCATAAACAGACAAAATAGAATTGCTGTTAACGTGCTGATCCCTGTTGCCAAAATGGCCGGGCCTACGATCGCGACCGGCTGGACACTTCCGTACTGGGCCCGGTAGGCAATGATCGAAACAGGGATCAGCTGAAGAGAAGAAACATTGATAATTAAAAAAGTACACATTTCCCTGGTGGCAATTCCAACACCGCGTTTTTTATTTTCCCCGTATTTCCTGCATTCCTCTCTGTTGATCTTATCCAGCTCCCGAAAAGCCATCAGCCCGGAAGAGGTGCTGGCCCAACTCAGTCCAAGAAAGTTTGATAAAAAATTTACGGAAATGTATTTGCCTGCCGCCGAATTTTCAGGAAGCCGTGGAAACAGCAGCTTAATAAAAGGCCGAAGTCTGCGGGACAGCTGCCCTACAAGTCCGGTCATCTCTGCAATCTTCATGATCCCTGTCCACATGGCCGTAATTCCTGCCATTGTGATGCACAGTGTTACTGCCTCTTTCGAAGATTCCACCACTGCTTCCGTAACTGCCTGAAGATTTCCTGTAATGGTCCCGTAAATGATCCCTATTAATATCATTCCGCCCCATAAGTATGCCATACCATTTCACCCTTGTATATTTTTTATTATTTTACGAAAACAGGCTTAACATTATACCCTTTTTAAATAATCGTGCCGTATATAGCCTTTATATTTATCTGCAATCAATATTCGATACCACAGAACTTTGTCCGCAGCTCTTCTTTCGCCGATCACGTCTACCAGATTTCCTTTATTCAGATAAGGATATCCTTCTATGGGAAGATACTCAAGCCCCGGTCCCCTTCTTACATTCACTCCGTTTCCGGTACACTCTCCCACCCAGATCTTATACTCATTTTCTGGTTTTATTTCCTCTTTATCGCTGAAATCCTTGTAAAAAACATCCAGATCCACATATCCGTTTATACCGGCCACTTTTCCCTTGGCGCTGTACTGCCAGCCAATTCCCACAGACGGACGAAGAGATTCCACTATCACTCCTCTGTCATTGTATGGATAAGCGGCCAGCCAATAATCATAGGGAAGGTTTTTGGTATCCAGCACATGATAATACCAGTCTGTATTGCAGTAAATACCGAAAAGATATCCTGCCTTTACGATCTTTTCACGGAATGCTTTTATAATACGGGTGATCTCTTCTTTCGGCAGCTGCCTCTGTTCGGACCATTCTACATCATAAAAGACCGGAAAATCCAGTTTTCTTCCTTTCAGGACTTCCAGAACCTTCTCTGCTTCCTTCTGCGCCTGTGACGTATTCAGCGCATAGCTGTATTTATATACGCCGACTTTGACTCCGCTGCTTCGGAAGCCTTTGTAATTATTTTCAAAAGTTGGATCGATAACGTTTCCCCTTTCCGTAATTCTTAATATTGCTATTTTTATTTTGTCAGCAGACACCCTTTTAT
>DWYZ01000024.1 GCA_019118425.1 Candidatus Blautia faecavium
ACCCTTTTTCTCCCGGCGAAAGCTGATCCGCATCCAGAAGCGCCGCCCGGCAGAGCATCTGGGATGTGCCGCTGTAAATGTACGGAAAGATTCATGCAATGGAAACGAGATCCCCGAAAAAAGCCCCTTGTCATTCAGGGAGGGAGGCAGACGGGAAAAACCTGGATTTTAAGAGATTTTGGGGAGAAAAATTACGATATCACTATATACATCAATATGGAAACCGAGCGATCTGTGGCGGAGTATTTATCTGAACCACGAGAGCCAGAAGAAATTCTACTGTTCCTGGAGTCCTATGCAAATAAGCCCATCCGTCAGGAAGGAACCCTGCTGATATTGGATAATTTTCAATGCATTGCCCAAGGTCCGTCTATCCTTGGCGGACTTAATCTTGACTTTCCCGGATATCACATTGCTGCAATAGAAAAAGGCGGCGCTCCCGGAAAATCCAGATATGATGTAGGAGATGCGGAGATTATCCATTTATTTCCTATGGATTTCGAAGAATTTCTCTGGGCTAACAAAGAATATTCCCTTGCCAAAGAGATACACAAGCATATGGAGGAAATGCTCCCTATGGGAAAAGCTCTCCATGCTAAGGCCATCGCACAATTCCGTTTATATCTGTGCATTGGCGGTATGCCCGGGGCTGTCTGTGAATATCGCCGCGAAAAAAAAATGTTGTTAGTCCCTGACATACAGTCAAAAATCCTAGCACTGTTTTTGGCAGATATCATCTCTGAAGCGCCGGAAGGAACAGGAAGACATGCACGGAACTGTTTTATGTCAGTACCCTCACAGCTGTGTAAAGAAAATGGAAAATTCCAGTATAAGCAAGTAGTAAAAGGGGGAACAGCGAAAATGTATCAGCAGCCTCTGCAATGGCTTACAGAGTCAGGTTTTATCTATCCTTCCCCGCGCAAGACTATGGATGAACAAGAGATGGAAAAGGCCTATAAGTATTACTATCCGGACACCGGGCTGGCAGCCTGTACATTAGGAGTTCCCGCTTTCCTTTTATTAGATGGAAAAGATTCCGTACAGGCGAGAAGTATCGTAGAAACCTATCTTGCACAGTGCTTTGTCCAAAATGGATATTCTTTATCTTACTGGAGTTCAGGGAACCAGGCAAGACTTCCCTTTTTGCTTAAAAAAGAGAATTTTTATACAGCCGTAGACTTCCGCCTCAATACCAGTGAAAAGCTGAGAAATCTTTCCCGTTATCAGGACTGCGGCGGTTCGGGAAGAATGTATCTGCTATCTCCAGAAGATTTCCAGAAAAAAGAGAGGTATCATATTATACCTTTTTATGCAGTTTTTTGCATATAAGATATCTGACACAGAAGTTATCACCCTGACCAGGTAAGAAAAAATTCCTTTTTCACACGTCCCTGTTCGTCGAAGGCTATCCCTTCCCTTTCGAGCAGGATACGCTGTGATTCTTCTTCCAACGAGGCGGAACGTTCTGCAATGCATCCGTCCTTGGTAACGATCCTGTGCCAGGGAATATGATCTTCCGGCCTGCAGACGTGCAAAGCCCAACCAACTTGTCTTGCCATACGGGGATTTCCCGCAAGATGGGCTACCTGTCCGTAGCTCATAACGCTTCCATACGGAACATTGCGGACGATTTCATATACTTTGTCAAAAAAGTTCATAGGATCATTCCTTTTTATTTTATTTCTTTATTCTAACAAAATAAGTTTGAGTTTTCTATGGTGAATTTAATATATGTTTTTTTTCGTTGAATTGCCAATAACTTCTTTTGAAAAGTTGGCCAAAAATAGATTTGTTTAATTTGTTAATGTTTTTTGTTGAACAGCGTATTCATAACTTGTACTATGTTAAGACAAATTGTATAATTATTGTATATTGAAAGTTTCATATTTTTGTAATTTATTAAAAACACCTCAAAGGGGAGGATACTTATGTCAAAAGGTTATCAGCTAAAAATTACAATTAAAGGCAGCAAACCGCCTATCTGGCGCCGGGTCATAGTTCCGGATAAAATTACTTTCCGGGATCTGGATGATATAATTGAAGCATTGTTTGGATGGACACATGAGCATTTATATGAATTTTCGTTTGGACAGGCAGGCAGCTTCAGCGGAAGACCTTATCAGGATTCGGAAGATACAGTGGATGAATATATTGATGAATGGATGGAAGAAAACAGGATCTTTACGTATATTTATGATTTCGGAGATGATTGGATACACACGATTAAAGTGGAAAAGATCATAGACAGGGAAGAACGATATCCAGAAGTATTGAAATCCAAAGGGCCATATATGATAGAAGACTGCGGTGGTTTATGGGGATTTTATGAGCATATAGATGAGGCAGAGCCCTTTGATCTTGATGAGGCGAATAATATACTTGCCGATTTCCATTACCCGGTTGAGCTTTATGACAGCGAAGACGATATAGACAACTCTATGGGGGATTTAAAAAAGCTGGAAGAAAATTTGCGGTCCTGTCATTCTCAGATAGATAGTCTGCGGGATGTTTTTATGCAGTATCCTAAAAATGATCTGATACAGATTGCCCACCTGCATAACTTTAGGCGCTATAGCAAATTAAATAAAAGTGAACTTGCAGAGTGGCTGAAAAATCATCTTCTTGAAACCGTGTATATGAAGGGACAAATCTTAAAATGCACAGAAATAGAGTTGAATCTATTCGAAAAGGCTATTGCACAAAATGGTATCTTAGTCCCCATTCAGTTTGTGGAAAATTCTTTGCTGCTGTGTACCTATGCGGGATATAATGATACGTGCCATTTCCTCCAGATTCCTCGTGATGTTCAGGAAAAATATCAAAAAATATGTACGCCGGAATTCCGTCAGGAAATAGAAAGGCAATTTCTTCTTACCAGTTACTGCCATGCGGCAGTATATTTATATGGAGTTGTCACTAAGAAAGATATTTTGGATATTTATCATAAATACGAGAAAAAAGAAGTTTCGGAAAAAGTTTTGGATAAAGTTCTCTCTCAGTTATGCGAGAAAAGCGAGGATTATATATTGGCAAATGGGTATTTCATGGATGAGCGCTTGTATGATGATACTGAATATCGTTATATACTTGAAGAACAGAGACAATATCCCCGCTATTTTCCAGACAGCAGGGAGGAAATGCTTGCATACGGAAATTCCGCAGGTCAATACTTAAGCAATGAGCTTTACTTTTTTGCCGAATATCTTGAAAAGAACCAGAATCTTGACCCTGCTAAGATTACTTCCCTATATTTGTATGTTATAGATTCACTCCGGATGAACAGGGAATATAAAGAAATCTCTCTCTTATGCCTGAACTCCGGATGCAAACTAAACACGCAGAAAAAAATAAGAGAGCTTATGAGTAATTTGGACAGACTCGATCTAGTCCTTCGTAAATGGGAATTTAACGGGCACAATAAAAAAGAAATATCTCCGGAGGAGCCTAACGCAGAGCCCGAAAATACAAAGATTCTTCCCTTTAAAAAAGCCGCAAAAATATACCCCAACGATCTGTGTCCATGTGGCAGCGGGAAAAATTTATAGATGCAATGAAAAGAAGATTTAGAGAAATACAC